>PWMW01000068.1 GCA_003559095.1 Clostridiales bacterium
GCAGCGGCAAAAGATGGGCCTGCCGGTAGTTGCCGATAAAATCCAGCACTGTGACCTTGTCCTTATTGGGTGCTTTGCGCAGGCCGCGCCCTAATTGCTGCAAAAAGACGGTATAGGACTGGGTGGGCCGCAGGAACAAGATCACGTCAATGTCTGGGATATCCACCCCTTCGTTGAACTGGTCTACGGTCACCAACATCTCCAGTTCGCCATCCTGCAGCCGGGCCACGGCTTGTTGACGTTCCACGACATGCGGGCCGTCACCACTGTGCACCGCTCGAGCCCGCACACCCTTCTCCGCAAAGAAGGCCGCCACCGAATTGGCGTGCTGGATACCGGAGCAAAAGGCCAAGGCCCGCTGGCTCCGATGGCGCTGGTAGTGTTTCCAGATCAAGGCATGCCTCTGCGGTTGGGACAGAGCCGTCTCCAGCTGCCATTGCACATACTGGCCAGCTCGATAATCGATGGTGTTATAATTGGTCACGTCGTCATAGATCCCGTAATAGTGGAAAGGCGCCAGATAATCCTTGGCAATGGCCTCGCGAACATCCATTTCGTACACAATATTGTCGTCGCAGAACTGGAAAATATCTTGATTGTCCATGCGAAAAGGTGTAGCCGTGAGACCGAGGAGGAACTTTGGCTGGAAGTAGGCCACGAGGTGCCGGTAGCTTGCGGCCGCTACGTGGTGAAATTCGTCGATGACGATGTAGTCAAAATGGTCGGGGGCAAACCACTGTGGTCGCAGGTACTGCTCTTGTCCCAACGTCTGAATGGAGGCAAAAACCAATTGGGCCTTGTTATCTTTCTCCTGGCCGTGGAAGAATCCCAGCGAGTGGTGGGGACGAACAACAGAAAAACTGGCCGCTGCCTGCCGGAGAATTTCTTCACGATGGGCAACGAACAGGATACGGCCATAGGGAAGGCTATCGAAAGCTGCTAGGAATGTCTTGCCGGTGCCGGTGGCCATGGCCACCAGACCTCGTTGAAATCCTTCTTTCCGGGTTCGTTTTAGGTAATGCAGCGCTTCGATCTGCGGACCTCTAGGCTCAGGCCCCTCGGGTTCCGTGCGTTCTGGGCCAGATCGAAGCCAGCGAGGCCGCTGCCAAGAGAGGCTGTAGTCTTTGAGCCAATCATCATTCACAACGACCGCCTGCGCAAAAAGCCGTTGAAAATGCTCTTCGAACAACTGTACATCGGCGGCAGCTTCCCGCGATGTTACGCGGTAGTTCCACTCTACGCCTGTCAAAAGAGCACTCTGGGATAGATTGGATGAGCCCACAAATACCTCGCCGCCGTCGGCATGGTTTAAGATATAGGATTTGGGATGAAAGGCGATACCATCCTGTTCATAGACGCGCAGGGCCAAGCCGTCTCCCAAAGCATCCCGCAGCATGTAGAGAGCCGAAGGTTCCGTGATACCCAAGTAACGGCTGGTCAAGATACGGATGGGGACACCGCGGGAAGCCGCCAGCTGCAAGTCGGGCAGCAGCAGACGCACTCCGGACTCCATGATGAACGATACCACCAACTTGATCTCCACAGCCTCCCGGAACGAGGTCTGCAGAGCAGCCAACATGGTATCAGGGTCGTTAGTGATAACGCGCTTTGGGACGAACGAATGGGACTGCAGTCCAGACACCGCCTTTCGCAACAACCTGGAAGGGGAGCTGTTATCACCGCAAGACGCTGCCGGCCCTTGGCTGCGGTAGGGTCATCATCTCAGGGCAGCAGCAGGACCTTCACAGTCTGGTCCCGTTCCTTGGCCTTCTGGAAGGCCGCAGCAAACTCGGCCAGGGGATACGTATGGGTTACCGCCCGCCCAATCGGCACTTGACCGCTTTGGGCATATTGGATAGCCAGGGGATACGTGTACGGGCTGAGATGCGCTCCGTAGATGTCCAGCTCCTTGCGGTCCCCAATGATGCTCCAATCCACCGTGGTTGGATCTGTGAAGACGCTGAACTCCACGAACCGTCCAAGCTTGCGAATCATCTGCAGGCCTTGGGTAACGCCACTGGGATCGCCGGTGGCCTCAATGTAGACATCGCAGCCATAACCATCGGTTCGATTGAGCACAGCGGACACCACGTCCTCCTTGTCTGGGTTTATGACCACATCAGCGCCGAACTGTTTGGCCAGTTCGAGGCGATCGTCCCGTAGGTCCAGGGCAATAAGGCAGCCCGGGTTCTTCATGCGAGCCACGGCCACCATGCCCAAGCCCAACGGACCTGCACCAGCAATGACCACCGTGTCCCCCAATTGAACTTGAGCCCGATTTACAGCATGGATGGAGCAGGCCAACGGTTCGATCATGGCCGCCGCTTCCAGAGGAACATCCGCTGGCACCAAGTGATGCCGGCCCCGGGCCGGGAACAACATGTATTCGGCCATGCCGCCGTTGACGTTTTGCTGAAAACCGTAAATGTTGTGCACTTGGCACATCCAATACTGGCCCCGCTGGCAAAAGCGGCACTGACCGCAGGGAACAATTTGCTCCGAGACCACTCGGTCCCCCATCTGGATCCCATGGAGCTGTGCAGCACCTTCACCCAACGCCACCGCGATTCCCACGAACTCGTGACCGGGAATCACTGGGGTTTCAACGTAGGCTTCCTGCATCTCGCCACCCCAGAACATGGGTGCCCCTTGGTACGCCTTAACATCGCCGGCGCACACTCCACAGGCTTCCACTTTTACAAGAATGTCTCCGGGACCAGGGGTAGGCACTGGCACTTCTTCCAATCGGTAATCCTCGATACCGTGGCAGACTACGGCTTGCATGGTCTGGGGAATCATTGTGGTTACCACCTTTCGCAATCCAAGGAGTTAGGTCTCACTGCATCAATGGCAGCTGGTCACATCTTTTTACCTGCCGCCGCTGCCGCTCTTCCGGACCTTATACTGCCGCAACTGCACGATCCGACACTGCCGCGCTGGAGGCGCACTCCGACTTTAAGAAGCGCTTTCGCCGTTTGGATAACGTTCCCTATTCGCAAATGGTATTGGATGCCGCTCGTGAACCATCACCGTCCATTAAGAAGACGGCACATACATCCTACCTGCGGCTACGCAGCGCAGTTGGGCCAGGTCTTCATACCTTGGGCTGCGGCAGTGGTAGGTTCAACTCTTCGCCAATCGCCTGCAGACTGCGCCAGACGGGACCCGAGAGGGGTATTCCCTGCTCTGCACAGGCCTGCTCATGGAGGTGTTCTTTCAGCCCAGCATAATACACCTGGCTTTCACCCACCGCTGGCTCAGCCGTGCGCAGGGCTTCCAGCATGGCACCCATATCTTCCTTGATAGCTTCCGGGTCACGGAAGAGATCCAACCGCACAGCACCGAAGAAGTGGGCCACTCGTCCTGACGTTCCTTCGGCGTCCACCACATCCCGGCCGAAGAGGCCTCCCGACAAAACTGCTGTGAAGATATCCACCATCACGGCCAGGCCATAGCCCTTATAGCCGCTGGTCAGTTCTCCGCTGCCGCCCAAGGGCAGGATACCGCCGCCTAGTTGGTAGAGCATATCTGCCAACAGCTTCTCTGAATCCTGCGTTGGTATGCCTCGTTTGTCCACCGCCCACTGCTCGGGCAGCAGCCGCCCTTCCCGCAGGTACGTCTCGATTTTGCCGCGGGTGACGACGGTGGTGGACATATCCAGAACGAAAGGCGCCTCCCGGTGGGCCGGAACGGCCACTGCCAGGGGATTGGTTCCGAAGTAGGCATCTTTGGCAAAGGTCGGCACGCCCAAGGCAGCGGTGTTGGTCATGGCAATACCGATCATATCCTTTGGCAGAGCCATTTTGGCGTAGTAACCGGCAATACCGAAATGATTGGAGTCGCGCACGGAAGCGAAGGCGGCGCCGTGACTCTCGGCCCGCTGGATCACATCCGCCATGGTCTTTTTACTCAAATGCAGGCCCATGGCACCATTGCCGTCTATCACCAAGGATAGTGGTGTGCTGTGCACCACGGTCCCTTCAACGTTGGGTACCATGATGCCGGCCTTAATGCCATTGACATACCGGCGCAGTCTGGCCACACCGTGGCTTTCAATGCCGGCAGCATCGGCTGCCACCAAGATCTCCGCGGCATCGCTGGCCTCCGCTCCCACCGCACCCATGGCTTCAAAGACCCGCGTGCAGAATGCCTCCAACTCTCTGCGTTCTAGACGACATCCATCCATATTGATCGTCCACTCCCTATCCAAGAAATGTTGTTGCATCCGAATGTGATTGCTGTGACTTCGTGTAGTCCATGCTCGGCAGCCATTCGTCTTTGCCCGTTGGTTTCGTGGACCATCGCCCGCTGACGGTTGCAGGCAAAAAAATGGTGATAAAAAACTTTGACGAGCTCGTAAAAAGAGATTCGAAATCGCTCTAGTTGCGATTCCCGCGAGGGGATCGGCCTATGTCTGCATGGGACTCCGGGATAACGAACACGCTTTTTGTGGCAGCCTCATGGAGTATGTACTCCGTCCGCTCCTTACTTTCCTCCATTACGCGCAGCGCCCTGGGAACTCCCGCTGCCGGACAAGCAGGGTTCGGAAATTCTTACACACATTGGCCCGTCAGATGGCAACCTTAAAAGTGGTATTGGAACGTCAAACAACAACCGCGAAGTCTCGTCCCTTGGAACTTCCGAGACCACAACCTCCCAAACCTCTGCGAATCCACAGAATATGTGTGAAACAACTGTTCAAGGTGGATATCTCCGCCTATCTACGGCAGAGCCACACCCGAACGGACTATGAGGTTAAGCGCAGTCATAGATGACTATGTCGCTGTAGTGGGCCGTTCTAGTTTTGGACAGCGGGTCTAGTAGATACTCACGGCTGCCAAGTCATTTATACGACTTGCTATTTTTTTCCAAAACAAAGGAATTCCGATTACTACGAAGAATGTACTTTTTGACACAATAACGTTACTTTTCAGATCGTAACACTGTCGTCGCTGTCAAGATCTCGAGATCGGAGGTGGTTAATGCCTAACGTGCTCCCCGCTGGGTTCGGTGCGACTACTATTAGAATGGACAGAAACTCGTAAGGCGTTGCAGCGTTTACCAAAAGAAGGGTGGGTTCCGCATGGTGCTATTTCGCCGTTGGTTTTACTTATTGGCTGTGACAGCAGCTCTCTTGCTCCTGTCGGCCGGTGTTTCCGCCGAATGGTGGAGTTTTGACTTCCAGCCAGGTCAGCATTTGACATATGAAATGTCCTGGGAACAGCATGGCGTCGAACGCGTGGGGATGTTGGAAATTCGGGTTCAGGATTCGACGGACGGTTTTTTGCACATTATTATGTTCGGGGAGTTTGACGAACAGGAGCCGTTTGCCTTTGCGGCTGAGGTTGACCCCGATGACCCCGACGATATCTTCTTTCAGGTGATCTTGAATTTGATGACCGAGGTACCGGAAGAAGTGGGCGAACTGATTTTTGGCACAGTCTGGCTGCCTTGGTTTGATCTGCCAATGCACGGCGATACTTTGGATGCAGACTGGGGTTTCTATGAGGAAGAGGAAGATGGAACGGTATTCAGCTTAAGCGTCATCGGTCAAGAACTATATGCTGGGCTGGAAGGGACGATCGTCCGCATCGAAGCCGAAGCGGATTTGGGTGCCACGATGGACTTGGCCATCAATTATGGCATACCGCTGCCCATTATGGTGTCAGTCTTTGACATTCAAGAGTGGCATGAGCTTGGTGCGGAGTTGGCCGGCGCAACGCTTACAGTGACCTTACAGGATTTTGCAGCGGATGTTCCTCCGTTGGCTGAAGTTCCTGCAGGCAACGTCATGTGGCAGCAAGCAAGGCCAACTGGTGTCTTGGCTGAACTTCTAGACCACTTCGAAGCCCACGGATTGTACGTTGAGCTCACCATGCCCAACAACTATGAGCAGTTAGGAGCTGCTGATGGCCTGTGGGTCGAAATCGCCGGAGATGACATTGAACTATTCTGGTTCGATAGAGCTCAGGCCGACGAGGAAACCTTAGAGGCGCTGGCCACAGCCAAGGCCACGGGCGAGTTTCATTACGGGCCTGCAGATATGCGAATGCGCCAAACCGGCGTGGTCCAGGGAGATATCTTCATGAGCGGCCTGCAATTCCATGATGTGTATGTGCATCCTTACAAAGACGAGATCGAGGCTGCGTTTTCGACCTTTGCCCAATAGGCATTAAGGATCATACCATCGGGCTCACGTTGTCCGCTCACAGCTAGCCAAGAAGAAACGGCGGTGCCAAGGCACCGCCGTTTCTTCACGCAGAGATACCGGATACCGCTGGCAGCTCAACGAAGTGCATCTTGCTCCCAAACTCGCTCACCGTGAACTGCCCAGAAGGTCCAACACAAACTGGCAGAACACCGAAGCTCCAGGAACCAGTGCACCATCATGGAAGTTGAACTTGGTGTTGTGCAGATGTACGGGCTCCACTCCCGGTTCCACAAAACCCAGTTGGAAGAACAAACTCTGGGGTACCTTTTCACCATAGAAGGCAAAATCCTCAGAGCCCATGAGCGGCCGCACGGGATCCACCACGTTGTCTGCTCCAAGAACCGCAGTACCGGCTGCATAGAGGCGGTCCACCATTTCATCATCATTAGCCACCGACGGGATGCCATCAACGAAATCCAGCTCAAAGCCACAACCAAAGGTTTTAGCGACGCCCTCCGCCTTTTCCCGAATGCGGCCTTCCATCTGGCTGCGCACGGCTTTGTCCAATGTGCGGATGGTACCTTTCAGAA
>PWMW01000307.1 GCA_003559095.1 Clostridiales bacterium
TCAACAATAAAACGCCGTATGAAATGGCAGGCATGCTTTCTGATAAAAAGCTACTAAAAGTTGTCGGGCTGGCAAAAGTCCCTCCTGATGAAGTTTTCATGAGGCCCGACTTCATTGACGGTGGGCGTTTTTGATTTTGTCGGTGCTGTGCTTTTTTAATCCGGCATTTTTTATACAAGAAAACGACATTTAAGCCGAAATAATCCTGACTAAAATGTAAAAGCCCCTGTGACTAGCAGGGGCGGTCAGGATGCAGAGTGAGTGCATCACAGTTGAGTGTTAGCTCACATGATTATAATCGTCTTCTGGAAGCAGGTAACTTAGCTTTTTTTTCTCGATTTTCCTGTTTTTATTGTGGTAGCCGTTTGTGGCGCAATGGATTTCGCGATAGAAAGCACCCCTTTCCGATAAAACTGGTTCGCCTGTGTTGCAGTAATTCAACCTGCAGCGCTCACTATACAGTTTACCCATCAGATGTTCTTCCTTGGTATCGTCATACTTCAGACACGATTTTCCAAGTCGCAACCACTTTAAATGCTGGGCCAAACCTGGAACGGTCCTTTAATTCATACCAACACCTTCGAGAGCGTCGAATTGAAGACCAAGAAGCGGCTGGCCCAGATGTTTCAACCCTGCGACGCTGGGTAAATAGTCTTAATAACCCGTCTTCTCAGTTGTCTCTTTTTTTATCGGCTCGTGAAAAGCTGGCTTTATCTGACAACAGATTTATAACAGTCATTTCACTGCTAGCATCCCTTGTGACGAAGCTTTTAGAAATTCCCTTGCCGGCTCGGAAATTTTTATCCCCGATACTGCAGGTTACAGAATCATTAAAACGGGTTAATGGTGTTTCGGTTACTCAAAATAACCTCAATTTTAATCCGCAGGAGCATCCGCCATGAAAAAGAACATTAAAAATCCTCCCTTAAGCCCAATTTCCGTGCCCCCAGAAGGTCTCTGGAGCAATCTGGCATTTCTTCCAATCGAAGCAGTAGGCACCACCTGGTCTACTCTTCGTTCTGACAATATCTGCAGCAAAGCATCTGATCTTCGGGACATGCCTATTCGCGTTGTTCTGCACGAGGGTTGCTACGAAGTTATTGATGGCTTCAAGCGTCTGAATCGCTGGATGCAGTCAGGCTTTAAGCAGGTTCCTGCGCTGATAGAGCAATGTGCTGATGGTCTAAGCCCGAAGCGTTTGCTTCTTGAATCAAACAGCCCAAAACGCACTCTTTGCGCCATGGATGAGGCCCGAGTTGTTAACTCATTGGTAGAAGTAGACGGTCTGACAGTTCGAGCAGTTGCTAATCTGCTGGGCCGGCGTAAAGAATGGGTGATCGGGCGCCGCTCTTTGATGCGTCTTTCTTTACAGTCTCAAAAGCTGCTTACATCAGGGCGTATTAACCTTATGGTGGCTCGGCTGCTTACGGCGATACAGGCTAAAGATCAAGATACTATTCTGGCAGCCGTAGAAAAACATGGCCTGAAAATGCCCGAAGCCCAGCTGCTTATACAGACCTGGCGGTCAGCTTCTGATGAAGAAAAACCTGGACTGCTTGCTGATCCTCTATTCAAAAGAGAACAGTCCGCTTCGCCAGGGCACTCAGCAAGGCTAAAGTCTCTTGAAGTAAAACTTACAGAAATACGTAACGCTCTTAATGAGTTTCGTGATTTAGTCATTCCAAGCGATCTGGCAGACGTTGAGCAACGAAGACTGCAAGCTATCTGTGCCTCTATTCAGAACCAGATCAATGAGATGGCTGAGGGCTTAGAAGTTAAAGAATCTGTGACTACTCAAACAGCCATGCCTGCCGACCCAGAGAAGGTGTTAAAGGCAATAACTTCGGCAGATTCTCTGCAATCAGCTTGTGGGTCTGAACTTGAGCATTTAGTTAATGATAGTGGTTTCGCGTCAGAGTTGATGTCAGCCCTTCAACGCCATAATGCGGCATGCGGCAGTCTGGAGTGTTCGGGATGAAAACAAAGCAACCCATAAGTGAAGCTGAAAAAAATCAGATTTTATATCTTGTATCACACGGTTATGGCACTCGCAAAATAGGACAGAGAGTAGGTATTAGCCGCTCTGTGGTGCGCCGTATTATTGCCGAAGCTTCGCCAGATGATTTAAAAAGCGAGCATTGTGATGGGACAAAACTTTCGAGTTTTCACCAGATAATAAGCGATAAAGTTGCCCTGGGTCTTACTACTACCAGGATATTACGCGAGATTAGGGATCTTGGTTATTCTGGTGGTCGCACTATTCTTGCTGAACTGGCCGCAAAGCTGAGGGTTGATCATGGCATTATCAGAAAACCCAGGGCCAAGCGACGCTTTGAAACAGATCCCGGGCAGGAAATGCAACTTGACTGGTCGCCTTATAAGGTTCAAATCAATGGGAGGCTGGTTAAAATTCATGTGTTGGGAGTGATGTCAGGTTACAGTCGCAAGGTCTTTTTCGCGGCTTTCCGCAATGAACGTCAGGACACTTTGCTTGATGGTTTAAGCATGGCCCTTGAGTATTTCGAAGGCTGTGCACTCAGGATCGTGGTCGACAATATGACCACTGCCGTGCTTGGTCGTAGAGAACAGGGCCAGATCATCTGGAATAGTGGTTTTCTGGACTTTTCGAAGCATTACGGTTTTACTCCTTTCGCCTGTGCCGTTCGCGACCCAAACCGCAAGGGCAAACAGGAAAAGAGCTTCAGACTATTGGAAGACGACTTTATAAGGGGTTCAAGCTTCTCGTCATGGGATGATTTATGCATTCAACTGAGCAGGTGGCTTGATAACATTCCAGATGTCTGTAATAACCGCATTCACGGCACAACAGGTAAAGTTCCCAACGAAGAGCATCTATTCGAAAAAAACTTATTTATCAGACTTCCCGCCGACAGGTTCCCGACTTATTCTGAAGAAATTCGTGTTGCTGATATGGACGCCACAATTTCTGTTAATGGAATTCGTTATACCATTCCCGCTGACTATGCGGGAAGAAATGTCGTTGTAAGGCTCTATTCCGGGCACTTTGAGGTGCTTGAAAAACAGGGCGGCATTCTGTTCAGTTTAAAATACCACGATACAACTGTATCGTCAGCAAAGCTGGTCATTGACCAGACTCACTTTTCTTCTTTGGCGCGAAAGCCTCGCGGCAAAGAAGGCAATCGCGGCATGAAAAGAGACTTTATACGCAGGTTCCCTCAACTATCTGAGCTGATTGATGGCATTCAACTCAAATTCAAATCTTTGCTTTCAGCTCATTTAGCGATACTGATACGACTGTCTCATCTGTATGGTGACGATGCTTTCAATGAGGCTGGTTTATACGCAATTAAACATAGAAGGTTTTCGGCGGACTCTGTCAAAAAAATGCTTGAAAAACGTTTTCCGGAAAGGCCAGACCAGCTTGCTCCACCTCTCGATGGTCGAGGTGGCGCCATACTTGGTGAAGTTGAAGAAAGCGACCTTGAAGAGTTCGGGATACTAGACAGCTACGAAAGTGAGGATAGGGCTGAATGAAGCAGGCCAAACCGAGTGCAGCAAGCGCTTTACAAAACGCAATAAGTCTGGCAGAGTCTTTAAAGCTTAACTCAGTCTCAGAGCTACTCCCAGAAATTTTAAATCGTGCTCAGCAGCAGAATATCTCGTATACCCGGCTGGTGAGTGAAATATTAAAAAAAGAACTTGATGCCAGGCTCGAAAAGAGGGTCGTGCGAAGCTTGAAAAGATCAAAAATCGGAACTGTTGAAGATCTTGATACCTTTGATTTTTCAATCAGGCCCCAACTGCATCAGCATATAATCAGAGAGCTATGTGAATGTCGTTTTATTGAAGAAAAGCGAAATATTCTCTGCCTTGGCAAACCAGGACTGGGAAAAAGTCGTATCGCAAAAACTATTGCCAGAGCAGCCTGCCTTGCAGGGTATTCAGTGCTTTTCGTAAATACTGCAAAAATGCTCGAAGATATTCATGACTCAAATGCAGATGGAACATACACAAAAGCGATGCAGCGTTACACCAAACCTTCACTGCTAGTCGCAGATGAGTTCGGGTATGAACCTTTCGACAAGAACGCGAATAAATACCTCTTTCGGTTGGTTTCGGCCAGGCACAAAACTGGATCAATCATTCTCACTTCAAATACAGGCTTTAGTCGCTGGAAAACGCTTTTTTCAACAGAGGCTGCGGCTGCAGCAACTGTTGACAGACTGGTAGATCAGGCAACGATTCTCAGGTTCACAGGAAAAAGCTGCAGAACAGTAGATAAAGTCTACGGAGCAAAGCTGGAAGATTAAATTCAAAGAACAAGTCCCAAGAAAAGCCGCCAGAAATGTATCTGGCGGCTTTTATTAACTCAAGACAAATTCATAAAAACCCGCAACCGTCAAAATCATAAAAACCCACCAAAGCGGGCTCATTGACCGGTAAACATTGATAATCGCCCACCGTCAATGAAGAAGCAACTGGGCTGGTCACCAAGAACAAACTGCTTGTTCTTGATGCAAAAAAAATAGAAAAAGAGGCCAAATATGACGGCTATTACTCGATAGTGACCAGCGAGTTAAAAATGACTGACAATGAAATGCGTGATATTTACAGAGGTCTCAGTCAAATCGAAGAAACGTTTAAAATTTCAAAAAGCGACTTCGATGCGAGGCCAGTCTATGTCTCAACAAATCCTCATATAGACGCACATTTCGCCACTTGCTTTACTGCATTAGTTTTAATTCGTTTATTGCAGGCAAAATTGGAAAACAAATTTCCCGTAAGCAAAATTATAAACTCCCTCAGAAGCTATAACTGCGTAGAAATTGCGCCAAATCATTTTCAATTTACATACTTCGATGAAGTTCTGGCAGCATGCGAGAAAGAATTCGGTATAAAACTGAACAGTAAATACGCAACAAGGCTTCAAATACGGAGAATGCTTAAATATTAATTATTTTCAAAATAATTAAAACAAGCCCAATATACCACAGGTAGAGAAATCGGGCTAATGCCCTCTGACAAACGCTTTGCGCGATTTTACTTCAAAACTTGAGTTTTTTAAAACACTTTAACATTTCACATATACTAATCTGCTACAACTAATTAATCAATTCTGAAAATCGCAACACTATTTACTGACTGAGGAAAGTGTTTATTGACTTGAAAAATGGTGTCGTGCTACTAATGTTCACTTAATTTAATTTTTAAATTGGCGGATATCTGCAGATGCGCACTCCTGAGTTTTGAAGTTTAGCGACTAAAAATTAGTCCCGCATCCTTTTATGGGTGCGGGATTTTTTATGTCAATAATTTTATTTTTCTTGCTGTGTTATATTGCGGAAAGCCGAGGTTTGTGCTATACTTTCACTAAACGGAGTAACAGTAAATATGTATTTAAAAAAGATCACCATCAAAGGCGTTACGCGGCTTTATTTTTATGAGTCTTATTATGAGAAGAATGAGGAAAAAGGAAAAAAGGGTCGCATCAAGCAAAGAGTAATTCAGAGCCTTGGAAATCTTGATGAGTTAAATAAGCGTTATTCAGACCCTATAGCGCATTTTACTGAGCTAGCCAGGCAGAAAACCGAAGCCAAAAAAGAGGCCTGCAGCGCCACTATCACATTAGACCTTACATCAACTATGAATCCTGGTGAAAATAACAATGCTAATATTGGCTATGGCGTCATTAAAGAGCTTTACAGAGAACTGGAACTCGATAAATTTTGGAAACTAAAAACTCGCAACAAAAGCATAAAATATGACATGGAACTAATTTTTAGGCTGCTTGTATTATCGAGAATACTGTTTCCTGGCTCCAAGAGGGAGACTTTCAATAGCAAAGACAAATATTTCGAGCGCATGAGCGGCTTTAGTCTCGATGATGTTTATCATGCATTGGACTTAATTGATGAGCACCATCTTGAGATGCAGAAATGGATTTATGCCCGTTCAAACAACATAGTCAAAAGAGACATGTCAGTGTCATACTTCGATTGCACAAATTACTATTTCGATATAGGCAGCTCTGATCTGGACTTTTTTGATGAAGAGGGCAACCCCGTAGATAAGCATGGCAAAAGAACAGAAATCAAATATAGAAAACGTGGTCTTGAAAAAAATCACAGACCAGATCCAATTGTGCAGATGGGTCTCCTCATGGATAGAAAAGGAATTCCCTTGGCATACGATCTGTTTCCGGGGAATGAATCTGAGAAAATTCATATGCGGCCGATTATCGACAGAGTAAAAAGCGATTTCTCTGACACGCGCGTTATCATCGTTGCAGATAGAGGCCTGAATACTTCAGACAATATTTATTTTATCAATGGCAGTAATAAATCTGATGACAATCCTAGAGATGGCTACGTTTATGGGCAGTCTGTCCGAGGAGCTTCAAAAGACTTCAAGAAATGGGTCTTGTCTGGCGACTATGAAATTACACTCGTCAAAAATAACGACGGAGAAGACATCCCTTTTAAGCATAAATCACGCATATATCCCAAGGAACTTAGTGTCAATACGACAACACGTGATGGAAAATCAAAAAAGCAAAAAGTGACTGTCCATCAGAAACAAATGGTCTATTACTCTGAAAAGTATGCCAGGAAACAGAAGATAGAACGCAGAAATATGGTAGAACGAGCAAAGGATCTGATAAAACACCCTAAAAATTACGATAGA
>PWMW01000092.1 GCA_003559095.1 Clostridiales bacterium
AGATCGCGCCGACCACTGCAGACGGTCACACCCAGAGATTGAGCTAACTGCAGCTGAGCCGTGGGGCGTTTGCCTGCTCCTGTATATTCTGTTTCTTGCACGACAACCACTTCATCTTCCGGCAGGTCTGCCGCCAACACACAGGCCGCGGCCAAGGACGTATTGC
The DNA here is from genome assembly GCA_003559095.1 of Clostridiales bacterium. Classification (GTDB taxonomy): domain Bacteria; phylum Bacillota; class Limnochordia; order Darwinibacteriales; family B1SED10-159; genus SLOZ01. The sequence continues at coordinate 167 of PWMW01000092.1, forward strand.
CCGCCGGTCCCCGTTCTAGACCTTCCAACTGGGCCAAGGCTTCGGTGATATAGAACACCTCACCCTGGGTAACGGTGTAATACGCGTCCATGTAGCGCAGGGGTCGAGCCGCATTGTAGGGAACGTCGCTGCGATCCGGCCAGGTGGCAAAAGGAATCCCAAATCCTGTGTGACCGGTGGTGAAGGACTTCCGGTTAAAGTCCTTGTCGCTGGCCATGTGCAGTCCCTGCAGATTGACGCTGACGGCCACCAATTGCGTTTTGTCGGCTCCAGCTGCCTGCAGCCCCCGGGCGGTTCCCGTAAGATTGCCGCCGCCGGCATGTGTTACCACAACCATTGTGGGTTGGCGCCCGGTCAACTCCAAAATGTCCGCGGCGATTTCCCAGCCCAGAGTCTCAACACCCTGCACAGCAAAGGGGGTGTACAGCGAGCCATTGAAGTACCCGGTTTCTTCTAATGTAGCCAAACTGACAGCGAAGAGTTCGGGCCCCACACTTAACTGCATCACTTCGGCACCGAAGGCTCGGCAGCGGCGGCCTTTCTCCAAAATTTCCGGTTGTCCTAATCCAGAACTATCGAAGGTTTCCTGGATCACGATGGCCGGCAGGTTATATTTGGCTGCTTGGCAGGCCACCGCTGCGCCATAGTTACCGCTGGTGGCAGCCAACACACCGGGATAGCCGTGCTGGACAGCATGATACACGGGCAGGCTGGCCCGACGGTCTTTGAAGCTTCCCGAAGGGTTGGCAGCTTCGTCTTTGAGAAAGATGCGCGCTCCGCATCCAGGCTTGGCGTGCAGACGCACCATTTGCGTTATGTTGCGCAGTTCGATCATGGGAGTGCGGCCAACGCCGATGGCGTTTTGGATGCGGCGTACTTCGTCCATGGTGTACCTAGTGGACGCCATCAGCTGTTGGTAATCGACGCCATAGTTTCCTGTGCCCAAGGGGCCATAGTCCAGGCCGCTGGAGCGCTGTAGGATCTCGCCTCTGCGAGCCAAAATGTCATGTACATTCATCGGCCCTCACCCCCCTGGAGGATGCGCCGCAGCTCCGGGCCAATGCGCTGCAGTTCGGGCACGGCCGGGCCGAACCCATGGGTAAACTCAGGAGCCTCCGCCAGCAGCACACCTTCCCAGCGGCGGCCGGCGGGAGTCTGGATGATCACCGTATCTCCAAGCTTGGCCGATGCTGTGACTAAAAAACCCGTGACACGCATGGTCAACGGCACAGCCCGTGTGTCCTGCGGAATGGTCTCGAGGCGCTGTGATGGCTCCAGAAGCGTCTGCTGTATCTCCACCCATGCTCCTTGCTGCACCAGTTTCATACCTGCCACCTCCCACAGCTGGGAAGCACCAAGTCAGCCATGGTACGCAGGCCAGGTGCTGCTTCCAGCAGCCGGGGAATGCTGTTGACCGTTACGGCAATGGTTCCCAATCCGCCGGGGATTTCCGGTTGAATATCCATGGTAAGGCCAGGCTCACCCGTAATGGCAATGTGATCACCGGTGGCTGTGCCCTCAACTTCCGGACAGATCTGCTGCGGGTGCTCCAGCTCAATGACACAGGAGGAACCCACATAGCCCCAGGCGCGGTGATTGCAGCCTGCCACTTGGCCAGGTCTGATCTGGATGTATGGCGTGGAACGTTCTGTGGTCGAGATGATGGGTTGGCGGTCCTGCTCGATCCGGTCAATCTGCCAGCCGAGGCATTGAGCCAGCAAATGAATGGATTCGGGGAAACCAATATGACCGACAATGCTGCCATTGGCTACTCCCACGGCGAACTGCTCCGGTGTGGTGCCCACTCCCTGGGTTCGCAGTACAGTGGGTCCGAAGGGTGCAAGATCATTGACCCGACGGGCATAGACACGGTCCACAGTCAGGCAAGCACTGGAAAGGAAACCGATCAGGGCATCCAGCACAAATCCGGGATTGATCCCTGTTCCCAAAACTGCCACGCCCTGTTCTTTGGCGGCCGCGTCGATGGCGTCAGCCTTCTCAGCATGGCCGGCCCAGGGAAAAGCCATCTCTTCGGCGATGGTCACCACATGCTGCCCAGCCTGTACTGCTTCAAGGATCATGTGATACACCTCATCTACAAAGGAACCTGTGGCTATGATCACGACATTGCCCGCATCCGGGTAGCGGCCATTGGCCTCGCTGACTACCGGACCAGGCTCGCCGCCATCGGCGATCACGTCTCCCACGGGGCGCCCAACCTTGTCTGGATCGTTGTCCCAGACATTGGCCAAGACATAGCCCCGTTGACGCAGCAGTTTGGCGATCCCTGCTCCCATCGAACCCAAACCCCACAGCGTTACACTCTTCACTCACATCACTCTCCTATCCAATGTAGGTTCCTACCATAATTCGGATCCGCTGCAGCAGTGCTGAGCGCCGATATAATTAACAGCTTCATAACACAATCTTCTGGATAGCCTGCGGAAATCCTGCCGCTCTGCTGGGGATTTCCGCCCTTTAGCCCGTGGTTTCGCACATAGTTCCGTCGTATTAAGGTGCGGTTGTTCGCAGTGCATAGGGCCCTACTTTGCGATTCCATTCCTTTTGCCTGTATTTTGCTGTGGACACCGAACAATAAGGCGAAATTTACCCTTGTAATTCGTGAGTTCCTATGCTATGATAACGACAATACCATAAAGGCCATGACGGAGAAGAGTAATTATGGAGCGTCTTCCAGAGAGTTAGAGGTTGGTGCGAATCTAACAGACAACCATAATGAACGCAGCTCCCGAGCTTCGTCTTAAACAGCGGCCCGGTCGCCCAGTAGAGAACGACGTTTCCTTACGTTACAAAGGCACAGTATGATAGTACTGGTGGAGGCGAGCATATTTCGATATGCTAATTAGGGTGGTACCGCGGAATTCTCTTCCGTCCCTTTCTTGGGATGGAGGAGTTTTTTTATTTTCCACGGAAGCCGCCGCTTTCTCCAGGCAGCGCTGCGCCACACAGGCCGCTGTGAGACTGGATTCCACAGCTGAGCCCGGGTGGGAACCTGGTTTGGGAAAGGAAGGAACTGATTATGTATAAGAAATCCAATAAACTCGAGCACGTGCGCTATGACATTCGCGGTCCTATCTTGGAAGAAGTACAGCGGCTGGAAGCATTGGGCCATTCGGTGACCAAACTGAACATCGGTAATCCCGCTGCCTTTGGTTTTGCCGCTCCGCAGCCTATCGTCAGTGAGCTGAGCCAAGAGTTGGCCAACTCCCATGGCTACAGTGACTTTCGCGGCGTGGGTCCTGTGCGGGAAGCTTTGGCGGAGCATTATACCCAGTTGGGTATTGCGGGGATTCATCCCGATGATATCTACACGGGCAACGGCGTCAGCGAGTTGATCGTCATGTGCATGCAGGGACTGTTAAATGACGGGGACGAAATTCTGGTTCCAGCCCCGGATTACCCGCTGTGGACGGCAGCGGTTCATTTGGGCGGCGGACGACCCGTGCATTATCTCTGCGATGAACAAAGTGACTGGATACCAGATCTGCAGGACATAGAAAGCAAAATTACAGCGCGAACCAGGGCTATTGTCATCATTAACCCGAATAATCCCACCGGTGCCGTCTATCCTAAGGAATTCCTCGTGGAGCTTATGAAGCTGGTCCGCCGTCACCGGATCATCGTCTTCTCCGACGAAATCTACGACACGATCTTGTATGATGGTATCGAGCATGTGCCGACAGCGTCCATCAGCGATGATGTCTTCTGTATCACGCTGTCGGGACTGTCCAAGTCACACTTTCTAGCGGGATATCGGGCCGGATGGATGGTCTTAAGCGGCGATAAGGCTGCGGCCAAGGATTACATCGATGGCTTGAATATGCTGGCCTCCATGCGTCTTTGCAGTAATGTACCGGCACAGTTCAGTATCTTGACCGCCCTCAGCCAGCGCTGTACCGATGCATTTCGTTTTCCCTTGGAGCAGCTGACCAGGCAGCGCGATGCTGTCTATGAACGACTGAACAGCATACCGGGCATCAGCTGCACGAAGCCCAAGGGAGCGTTCTACGCCTTTCCCAAGATCGATACCCAACGCTTCGGCATTGCGGATGATCGCCAATTCGCCTTGGATCTGCTGCGGGACAAGAAGCTGCTCGTAGTCCAGGGAACCGGCTTTAACTGGCCCGATGTGGACCATTTTCGCATTGTGTTCCTGCTCAACCAACCTTTGTTGGATCAGGCTCTCACTGACATTGGTGATTTCTTTGCTCATTACCACGTCGACTCGGACGCGGCTCCACTGCCCTTAGCAGCCGCTTTTCGCTGAGCCTCTGCCCACAAAACGCAGCAGGGAGCGCCTTCGTCTGGCACTCCCTGCTGCGTTTTCTATGGAAAGGACCTCAGGAGGCGGTAGCAATGGCCGGACTCCATGCAGTCTGGCCTGGCTGGGCTGCGTGAGCGCTGAAAGCCCAGAGGCATGCAGCAGCGGAAACCACGCCTTCGGAACATGTTGATTGTTCCGGAGTTCCGAGCAAACACCGGCCGAACCCCTCGGGAAATCTCAGCCAAAGCGATTCCTAGTCTCTAATTAACCGCTCGCGAGGGTACTTGATCAAGACGCCTTTAGTACGTCAACTCCTGTACATCGCCCTCAACTGTGAACTCTACCTGTAATGGTTCCTGCCCAGCAAGTTCAATGCTGCGGCTGTCAGGTTGGGTGCCGCCTACGAAGACCTTGAAGGTGCCAGGTTCCAACAGGCAGCGGCCATCCTCAGCGATCAAGGCCATTTGGCGGGCTGTGATCGGGAGCGACACGGTCTTGGTCTCGCCGGCCTGCAGGGATATCCGCCGGAAACCCACTAACTGCCAGCGGGGAACGGTTACGGAGGCCTCCGCATCCTGTAGATAGACCTGCACAACCTCATCACCGGCTGTAGAACCAACATTGGTCACCTTAACTTCCACGTCAAGATCTGTTCCCACTGCCAGATTCTGGTTGGACAGCGACAGTTGGTCATAGTTGAATGTGGTATAGCTGAGGCCGAATCCAAAGGGGTAAAGAGGTTCTTCCGTCATATATTTGTAAGTTCGTCCAGCCATGCTGTAATCTTCGAAGTCAGGAACCTGATCCAGAGACTTCACGAAGGTAACGGGCAGCCGTCCTGCCGGGTTGTAATCGCCGAAGAGAACATCGGCCAACGCGCTGCCACCCTCTTCCCCGGGATACCAGGCTTCCACAATGGCCGGGACATGATCTTGCGCCCAGTTTATGCTCACAGGGCTGCCATTGAAGAGCACCAGAACCACTGGCCTACCGGTGGCTTGAATGGCCTGCAGCAGTTCCTCTTGCATTCCCGGCAGATCCAGTGATAGTTTGTCACCGCTGCCGTCGGAGTTAGCCGTCGCACCTTCTTCGCCTTCCAAATCAGGAGAGATACCCATACACATAATGACAACGTCCGAGCGCTCCGCATAGGCTAAGGCCTCAGCAAAGCGTTCCGTGGGACTGTTGCCCCAATAGCCTACGGCCGTATTGGTCAAGTCACAACCTTCAGCGTAGTAGACCTTGGTTTGGGGGCTGACAGCGGCACGAATGCCTTCCAAAGCGGTGACCCACTTCGTCGCGGTGCCGAAGTAATTGCCCATCAACACCTTCTGCGATGCAGCGTTAGGACCGATGACGGCAATGGATTTGAGGTCTTTCTGCAGAGGCAGCAGATTATCATTCTTCAACAACACCATGGACTCCCGGGCCATACGCCGCGATGCCTCTCGGTGTTCATCACAGGCAACTTTTTCAAAGGGGATCGCTGTATAGGGGACATCCTCTTCGGGATCGAACATACCCAGACGGAATTTGGTCTGCAGCAGACGACCCAAAGAGCGATCGATGGTTTCCTCAGAAATCAAGCCTTGGTTGACAGCTTCCACCAAGTGGAAGAAAATCTTGCCGCAGTTGAGGTCACAGCCATTGTTCACAGCCAAGGCTGCGGCTCCTTCTGGCGTCTCTTCTAGCTGATGATGTTTAAAGATATCATAGATGGCACCGCAGTCGGATACCACGTGGCCATCAAAGCCCCACTCATCCCTGAGAATCTTCTGCAGCAGGGTGGGGCTGGCACAGCAGGCTTCCCCATTCGTCCGATTGTACGCGCCCATGACAGCTTCTACCTTGGATTCCTGAACCAAATCCTTAAACGCCGGCAAATACGTTTCGCGCAGATCTTTTGGGCTGACCACGGCATCGAAGTGATGGCGCAGAGACTCGGGACCGCTGTGGACAGCGTAGTGCTTGGCACAGGCGGCCACCTTCATGTACTGTGGATGATCTCCTTGGAGCCCTTTGACGAATGCCACGCCCAAACGTCCTGTCAGATAGGGATCTTCACCGTAGCTTTCCTGACCGCGGCCCCAGCGGGGATCACGGAAGATGTTGATAGTAGGTGACCAGAAGGTCAATCCTTTGTAGATGCCGCGATCGCCGTGGCGGGCGAACTCGTGGTGTTTGGCTCGTCCTTCATCGGCGATCATATCCGCCACTTCCTGCAAAAACGTGTCGTTGAAGGACGCAGCCATGCCGATGGCCTGTGGGAACACGGTGGCAATACCAGCTCGGCCCACACCATGCAGACACTCATTCCACCAATTGTACTCATCGATATCCAGGTGGGCTATGGCCGAGGAGCTGTAGATCATCTGAGATACCTTTTCTTCCAGAGTCATACGACCCAAGAGGTCCCGGATGCGCTCCTGCGGAGGCTGGTCAGGCTGTCGAAACAAGGGAACATTGGCTGTGTCACTCATCAAGCATTCCTCCATTCTTGGTCTTGGGCATTCGCAGGTTATCGTTCTCCATGCTCACATGATTCAGAAGACAGTATATTCGGGTGCGAAGTAGGCCCGGCAGGTCTGCCCGGGAAAGCACGACATTATTGCGGACTGCGCCCGCCAATCCATGGGGCAAACGAGGACTAGAATCCATGATCGGCGCGTTTTCTGAGTTTTTCCGGAGGGCAATCCGCAAGAATGCGATGGTCCATCGGAAGAAGCCAAAAATCGCCTCTTTACCGCTTCTTTCCTGTATGATTAGGCGTTTTGGCGTTCGTTTCCTGCTGGTTAACGTCACAAAGCTGGGTCAGAAAATCATCCCAGAAGGGGACCTCAACATAGCTGGCTATTTTCCCATATTTTCTAAAATTTTCTCTGGCGATGGTTGATTCCCTGACGCTCCCTCCCGTTCAGCAGCGGCAAAGAGCATTCCCCTGCAACTGCTGGGCCTTGGTCGCCGCTCTCCTCGCTTCGTGCAACGGCGAAACCAGGGATGATGGATCTTACATGGCAAATAGTTCCAGGTAAAGCAGGAGAACACGAACGATTTGAGAACTATGTTAGAGAGACATTGCGTGCGAAGTAGGGTGTGTTATGCCCCTCACAGCGGGGAGAATGTTACATTGTTGCTTGCAACAGCCGCATCCGCGTTGCAGGGATGTTAGGAATTTGAGAACATTGTGAGTTTGGCGGGATATTATGAATTACGTTCTTCGTAATCATGGGCCTTGTGTGGACGGCGACACCACCTCTTGCCGGTGGATCCTGGCGGTTTTCCGCAGAAAAGGAGAGTGATGGCTGGTGAGTATTCTACTGGTTGACAGCTCATTGGATACACGTTTTCGCACTCGCTCTCTGCTGACGCGCGCCGGCCACAAAGATGTTACGGCGGTCCAAACCTTTGGTGAAGTGAAGCGGCTGCTGGCAAAAGGCGGCAGCCTTGCATACAAAGTGGACCTGATTGTTATCCATTTCGACGAATTTGGCTTGGAGCTCTGCGGTTATTTGAACGAGCAGCCGCAGACCCGGAACATACCTGTGATCGTAATTGTCGATGAAGATGACAGCGAACTGATGCGGCTGCTTTTCGGCCTTGGCGTCCGGGACGTCGTACCACAGCCCCTGCATGACGAAGCCTTCGCGGCCCGGGTGCGGCAACTACTGCTGCTGAAGTTTGAACGCGATGAGCTGTTGGCCCAACGGGAGCAGACCCGGTTGATCATGAAGCACCTACAGGACGCCAACCGCATTCTGCAGAAACTGTCCAACCTAGATGGTCTCACCGGCGTTATGAACCGACGTAGTTTTGATGAACTGGTGACGAACGAATGGAAGCGCGCCGCTCGGCAGGGCTACCCGCTGTCATTGGTCATGGTCGATATTGACTTCTTCAAACAGTACAACGATGCCTACGGTCATGTACAGGGCGACGAATGCTTGAAGAAAGTTGCTGCAGCCCTAAAAGGCACTCTCAAGCGGGCTGGAGATGCCGTGGCGCGATTTGGCGGCGAGGAGTTCACGGCCCTTCTTCCCAACACGGATCGTGTGGGCGCTGCCGCCGTGGCGGAATCGCTGCGCGCCGCCATCGCCGAACTGCGTATAGCCCACCGGGACTCTACCGCGGCTGACGTGATCACGGTCAGCTGTGGGGTCGGCACTGTCTGCCCCCACGAGGGCGGCCAACCCCAACACTTGGTGGCCATGGCCGATGAGGCTCTGTACGAAGCCAAACGATCGGGACGAAATCGTGTGGTAGTCCACGGATCCGAAGCAGAAGCTGACGACGTCCGGCCGTCCAACGCGCAACCTACGGAACTGCAGGCCGTCAAGGATCAACTGCAGACGTTGGAACGTCTGGTTCGTTCCATGGCTGCCTTCCGCCAGGAGACGGAAGGCGTAGCACAGCAAAAAACCGCAGAATTGCAGCCCACGCTGACCGCAGCCGAACTGGCTGAACTGCGGCGTTCCCAACAAAGCGAACCGGAACCCAACCCTGCCGCTGCCGATCCCACTGCCCATAACGAACACTCCCCAGCAAAACCGCTGCAGAACGATGAAAACATGCTGGTACGAGACCGCCAAAACCAAGAGGCTGAGTATCCCAGCGCCAGCTGGCAAGAACGTGCCCGGGCGGCGGGGCCAGACAATCACTGCGATGAAGGCCTGGGTGGAAGCATGAGGCCAGGGGAGGAGCAAAGCGGCCAATGCGTAGCCGAGGAGGATCAACGGGAAACGGAACAGCAGCATGCCGCAGAAACCGCGAAACTCGCGGAAAGAAGCCTTGAAGCGAACGCTGAGGAGCGCCATGGCATGGCAGAGGGTAAGGAGGACACTCTCTGGACGTCGTTCTTTGATCAGACCTCCCATGCCGTAGTTCAGGTGGACAACGATGGCTGCATCGTTAAAGGAAATCCCACATTCTTCTTGTCATTCTGGCAGACGGAAGATATGGAACGCCCAGGTGCGGCAGACCACACGGAAGGCGGCAAGGCACAACCGGTACTACCCTATGGCAGTGCCAGGGGTGAAGGCATCGGCCTGCCCCTTACCGAGCTGATATACGCTGCCGATCGACCGCAGCTGCAGCAGGCCCTGCAGGATATCCTGGATGAATCCTTGGTGACCGTATCGGTGGATGCGCGTACAGTAACTGGAAAGCACTGGTGGCAGTGGGAGATCCTCTCCTTGGGTCCGGAAGGATGCATCCAAGGCGCTCTCCTTTGCGGCCGTGACATTACCGCTGCCCGCGACATGGAGAAAAAGTTGGAACTGCGGACAAAACTGCTCAAACAGTTGAGTAATTTGGCGTAGACCCCGGACACATGCGGCGGTACACTGAACACATACTTAGCGGCATCAAGTACGTTTGACCCTGCTGTCATGTCCACGCCCATGGGTGAGGACATGGCAGCAGGGTTTTTGGTGACCCGAATCCTTGCTGGCTGACCTAAGGGATAACGGGACCTTTGGGTGGAACTGGTCTCCTGGGATTTCTTGGATGTTACCTGGTACTTGGAAATATTTGGATGTTACCTGGTATCTGGGAAAATATGGTTACTCCGGCAGGCGGTGGTCCTCTCCCCCTACGTCAATGACTGCAGAAAGTCGCGGACATATTCCTCAGAGCGGATTTGGTGCCCTTGGGGATCCACAGATTTGGACGGAATCTCTTCTAGACGAGCCCCCGCCAAGTCTTGGGCCAGCTGCTGCCCATACACCAACGGATGGATCGGATCATGCTGATTCACCAAGATTAAGGTAGGAATGTTATGTTTGGCCAAATCTCCCAGAGCTGCCGGATTCGCCACGGGAACCTGTGATGGCATTCGCCGCAGTCGCACCACCAACTCCTCAGCCCGCGGCTGATCGAACTGACCCAAAAGAGACTGCGCCGTCGCTGGATATTCGGCCTGAATCTGTTTAAATCCCTGGAACTCCTCGAATATCTCGCGACCCTGCTTCACACCGTAGGCCCAAATCAGCTGTGCTATGTAAGCAAAGATCTGCAGGTGTTCGGGAAATGCCTGGTACAGAAAAGCCGGGCGTACCAGCACCAGTCCCTTAACGGCCTGGGGATGATCCACAGCCATCTTCAAGGCCACACCTGCACCCATGGAGATCCCACCGAGCACTGCTTCTTTGATATCAAGATGCGCAAGCAATGCCCAAGCGTCGGTGGCCAAGGTCGCAAAGTTCATGGCTTCCTCGGGACCCAGAGGCTGGGTCCGGCCGTGGGCCCTGCAGTCCATACTGATAACCCGCCACTGGGGATGGCCAGGGAAGAGCTGCAGTGGCTGGTCGGCATCGCCGCCGAGACCGTGCAGGAACAAAAATGGCTGACCGCTGCCCTGCTCCTTGTAATGGAACTGAATTGCATCGTGTTGAAATACTGGCAATGTCTTCACCTCCGTCAGTCATGGTCCCTTACCGGACAAAACTCCACGGCTCATCAGCGATCACGCAGACCCAGAGCAGCCATGGTTTCACCGATATATTCTAGGGCAGCCGGTGTCTGTGATTCGGAAAATCCGTGCAGCACGAGAGGACCTGTGTAGGGTGATCGATTCAGTAGATCCAGATAGTGCGTGAAGTTAACGTAGCCGGTGCCTGGAACCACATCGTCATGGCTTTCTTCCTCCTTGAGGTCCTTGCCGTGGGCCAAGACGATATCTTCGCCTAACACATCAAAAGCTTCTTCCAAGACGGTGTCCATGGTATCCCGGGGACAGTGCAGCAGCAAATTAGCTGCATCCATAATAATCTTCACCCGGTCGGTCTGCAGAGTGTCCAGCAGTTGGCGGGCGCTGGCAGCTGAATGAACCACGTTGTTGTACTCCGGTTCCACACCGAAGATGCAGCCACTGCCCTCGGTCAAAAGCAGCAGCCGTTCCATGGCTGCCAGCATGGCCCGCCAAGCCTCGGCCGTGCGATTGTCCGGGTGGAACGCCCACATGTTACCGGGATCCCTGGTTCCTGTGCAGAGCGTGATTATCTTTGTTTCAAGGAAGGGCGCAACTTCGGACAAGGCACGCACATATGCCTCGCCATCGGCAACTACGCGTGGGTCTGCGTGGATGATGTTGTATGTGCCCGAAAGCGCTGCTGTGCCAATGCCGCGTTGGACCATAGCCTGTCGAACTTCCCTGACAGCGTGAGCCCGCTGTGTTTCCTCCCAGAACAGCACTTCTGGATTGGCGAACTTGTGCTGGACCCAGGAAAAACCATAACGAGCCACTTCATCCAAGGTCTCGGCCAGCGAAGAGCGAGCATAGGTACGCGTGAATATACCCAGTTCCATCTTTTACACCACACCTTCCATTGAACTAACGTTCTCCCACTGCCCAGATTGAACAGACCGGTTGATTGCGGCCATGATCTGCATAGCTGCCAGGCCATCCGCCACATCCGGATTCGGCCTCGTATCGCGTAATACGGAATCAGCAAATCCCTCCACCTGCCGGCGATACACATGGCCATCTTCGCCCAACACCCGCCGATATTCCCCGGTGGCTGTCGAAAAACACTCCACGTCGCTGGATTTAAGATACCATGGCAGGTATGTCTTGCCGATCACACTGCCCTTTTCGCCGTAGACGTGAAACCCTTCGTGCCAGTCCATACGAACGGCCACAGTCAAGTCTAGATGGCCCACACTGCCATCGACAAAACGCACCGCCACGAACCAGCAGTGTGCTCCGTAGCGCTCCACAAACTGTGCCTGCACAGCCTCAATATCGCCACCCAAGTAGCGAGCTGTATCCACCAAGTGGCTGCCGTGGGTCAGCATATAATACCGGCGACGATCTGTCTCTTTGGGGTTGTCGTCCGGAACCTGTCGCTGGGTACTATGCACAGATATGGGCAGCAGAGAGTCGGTCATGGTATAGCGGTATGTGGAATCACAGTACCATGCCTTCAGTGCCAAGAGCCCACCCATCTCTTCCTTGATGAACCGATGGGCGAAGGCAATTCCGGGGTCGTAGCGTTTCATGTTGGCCACCTGCAGCTTGAGTCCAGATTTCGCAACCGCGTCCTGGAGCTCTTGACACTGGTCAATGCTTACTCCGAGAGGTTTTTCTACCAATACATGCTTACCTGCGGCCAACGCCTGTTTGGCCAAGGGAACATGAAAGGCATCGGCCGTGGCAATCAGTACGGCATCTACCTGCGGATCAGCCAACATATGATCAAATTGCCTGTAACTTTTCTTTGGTTGGTGAACCGTGGTCATACGCGCCAAGAGATCCTCAGCCGTATCACAAATGGCGTACAGCTCCGCATTCTTGGCTTTGCGGCATGACTCAAAATGAGCGTTCTGCGATATGGGTCCGCAGCCCACCACACCTACACGCAGTAGATCACTTTCGTGTCGCTTCATTGTTCCGTCCTCCCCGTTGGTTTCGAAGCACCCGTGGACTCATCACTCTTCTTGTTCACCTTTCGCCGTTCTTGGGCATCTTCCTTTTTGGGCAATGTGCCCCGTCTGGAGCAAAGATGGCAGGTAATCGCATGCATCACTGGAATGTAGATTAGGTACGGCCGATTGCTGCAAAACTCGCAGTATGCTGTCGGAGCTTGTACCGCTGTACCGGTATTCCTTTTGGGTAGGTGAAGACCATGATTATCAGCGCCAGCCGCCGAACGGACATACCCGCCTTCTACGGCCAATGGTTCTGGAACCGCCTTCAAGACGGGGTGTTCTGTGTGCGCAATCCTATGAATCACAGCCAGGTCCACCAGGTTCAGATATCCCCGGACACCGTGGACTGCTTTGTGTTCTGGACGAAAAACCCGCGTCCTTTCTTGCCGTACATTCGTCGCATTGCTCAGTTGGGTTATACCCTTTACTTCCAGTTCACCCTGAATGCCTACGGCCAAGAGCTGGAACCGCAGCTTCCAGCAGAATCCATGCTCATCGAGACCTTTCAGGAATTATCCGCCTCCCTAGGTAAGCAGCGAGTGCTCTGGCGATACGATCCCATCATCCACAGCCCCAACTTGGGCGATATGTACCATGAGGAAACATTCCACCGGCTGGCCGAGCAGCTGCACCCGTATACGGATCTGTGCACGTTCAGCTTCCTCGATCTCTATGCCAAGACCAAACGCAACCTGCAGGGATTCCAGGTGAGCGATCCCCCGCCAGAACACCGCCGCCGCCTCGCCCTGCGCCTTCAGCAGTTGGCCCAGCAGTACGGCATCCCCCTTGTCAGCTGCTGCGGCTCAGAGGAGCTCGCCGACATTGGCATCCCGGCTGCTGCCTGTATAGATAAAGAACGGATCGAAGCCCTGCAAGGACGAACCTTACTCGTTAAGCGCGACCGCAACCAAAGGGTCAACTGCGGCTGCGCGGCCAGTATCGATATGGGCGCCTACAATACTTGCCACCACGGCTGCCGGTACTGCTATGCCAATGCCAGCCCCAAAAGCGTGGCGGTCAACGCCGCCAAACACGATCCTCGTTCACAACTGCTTCTTGGTACATTGGAAGCCGGCGAAACAGTGATCGTCCGCGGATAGACCGCACCGGCTCCTTACACCGCGGGAAGGGAGTGCCGCGGTGGTATATGGAAGTTTTTTACAGGTACCTGGTATGAGGAAAATATTCCCATCTATGGAGCAAACAGCGCCGCAGCGGACCAATTAAGTCCACTGCGGCGCTGCGTTGTTTCGGTATGGGCGAAACCTTTCGGGGAACTTCCCCGAGTAAAGACTGATTCTGGAAAGGGCCGGCACTCACCGTGCTGCAATGCCGAGGATCGCATGTATGTAACAGGCAAAGTCGCCGATGTCTTTGCGATCGACACCAAGATCCTGCCGCCAGCCAATGTCTCGATCGAGTGTTCGCAGATAGCGAGCCAGAATGTCGCATGATGAGATAAACGCATCATGGGCTTGGGTACGTCTTTCATCCATGGCCACACGGTTTTGGATATCGGCTAACTTCCAGTCCGTGCGCAGACGAGCATAGACAACGGCATCGACCAATAATTGGTCCCAGAGGAGTTGTGCGTCTTCATCTCCTTGGCTTTGTTCTTTGGCTTCTACATAGATGTTCTGTGCATCTTTCCACTCCATGAGTATCCCTCCCCCCAAACTACCAAGATTGCGCCATTGCGCAAAACCGAATCTATCCACTGCTAATCCATACTTCTAGCAATAACGGCTATTCCCTGCAGGGGCCAGCGCATATTTCGCAGGATGCAGCCCCACACTTGAGCATCCCCGCAGAACTCGATCTGGTACCCCAACACTGCTTGGAGCGGGCTCACCGCAGGACAGCCCAGGGAGAGAATGAACGTTGGCAGGCACGGCCACTGGGCCGTGCCTGCTGGGTGGTTTACTTCATGTCATCCGAGGTCATGATTGGAGCTTGCTGCACTGGCCTATTGCGGGATACGGCGGCCCAATATCATCACATGGCGTTGTTTTTGACAAACTCTACAATCTCGCCGACATAGCCAAAGGCTACAGCCGTTACGGTGTCGGCGCCTCCATAATACACCGCTATACGCCCTGTGGCTGCATCGGTCAAGGCCGCGCACGGGAAGGCGACGTTGGGCACATCGCCCACACATTCATACAACGTCTGCGGTGACAGCAGATACGGCTCCGCACGGTAAAGTACCTTCCAGGGCTCCTCCAGATCCAAAAGAGCCGCCCCCATAGAGTAGACAAAGCCATTGCATGACGTCAAGACGCCATGGTAGATCATAAGCCAACCTTCACTGGTCTCAATGGGAATGGGCCCAGCACCGATCTTAGTGGACTGCCACCCGCCGGCGGTAGCCATGACATGACGATGTCTGCCCCAGTACACCATGTCCGGACTTTCGCTGAGGAAGATGTCTCCGAACGGCGTGTGTCCGTTGTCACTGGGACGATTGAGCATTACGTACCTATCATTGATCTTGCGGGGAAACATAACACCGTTGCGGTTGAAGGGTAGGAAGGCGTTTTCCAGCTGGTGAAAGGTCTTGAAGTCATGCGTGTACGCCACACCGATGGTGGGCCCGTGGTACCCATTGCACCAAGTCACGTAATAGCGATCTTCGATCCAAGTCACGCGAGGGTCATAGCCATAGACGAACTTGCCAATCTCGGGGTCATCACACTGGAATTGAATGGGGTCATGATCGATCTGCCAGTTGAGGGCATCATCACTAAAACCCGCGTGAATCCGCATATTGCGAGCCCGATCATCAACACGAAACACTCCGGCGAACGTACCGTCGAATGGAACTACAGCGCTGTTGAAAATGCTGTTAGCGCAGGGAATGAGGTCCCGGGGAATTACAGGATTTCCGTCATAGCGCCAAAGTGGGTCGGTACTGCCCGCTGGTCGTTCCTGCCACGGCATGTTGGGAACATCGCTGCCAATCACCTTCAATGTCGACATTGCATAACCTCCAATATGGTATTCCGCTTCGAAAGCGGTAGGCTCACGGTTGGCACTCTGTTCTAACGCGGAGGTAAAGGTTTCCGCCTCAAAACCCCAATCGCAGAGCAGCCTGGGAAAAATGCACACATCGAAATCCATGCTAACAGGATTTCCCGGCTCCTCGTTGGCATTCTAGGTAGCTCTTAGTGTCAACACCTGGAATGCGTTCTTAAGGGCTTAAACGCTTCACGAGCAGCTGGATCCCACTGCCCCAATATCGGCACTGCCGTCTTTGGGGGACCACCGCAGCCAAAACCAAGGCGGACTAGGGTTCTCGCGGACGGCGCTTCGTTCTTATCCCTCGTGTCGTTCTTATCCCGCGTGTCGTTCTTATCGTCCATATTCGTTTCCCATACCAGGATTCCTTCTCATGCAACTATTCCTTCTCATGTAACGAAGGATACTCCCCTTTCTTAGCTGCCGCCGACCCATCACCTTCTCAAGTTGGACCGTCTTGGCCGCTATCAAACTCTGCAGAATCGAGTTCTGACGGACAGACAGTTCTGCCCTCTTCCCCTGGAATTAGAGCATGCTTAAACCTTTCACCTTGCTGTTGGCTCGCCGCTGATGATTTCTGCAGCAAGAAACAGACGCATTGATAGAGGATTTTTGTCACCGGCGCTGAAACCTATCGTTGAGACTACCACAATAGGAGTGTTCTTATGTCCAAAACCGTTCGTATTGGGATTATCGGAACCGGCGGCATCGCTCGGGCCTATGCCAGAGCTTACCACGCCATCCCCGAAGTAGAGGTGGTCGGCCTCTGCGACATCGTACCCGGCAGAGCCGAGCTCTTTGGTGAAGTGCAGAACTTCCCCGAAGCACAAGTTTTCGAGGACTATCGGGATATGCTGGATTCCCTGGAGATGGATGCCGTCAGTGTCTCCACGCCCAACCTGGCTCATTCCTTCATTACCATTGATTGTCTTAAGGCCGGGTTGCACGTTTTATGCGAAAAACCGATGAGCGTGACCCTTGAGGAAGCCGTGGACATGGCCAAGGCAGCAAAAAAGGCCGAACGCATCCTTTCCATCGGTTTTCAACCGCGATACGATCCCAATATGCAGACAATTCGCGAGTTGGTTCAATCGGGTGTCCTGGGCAAGATCTACTACGTTGAAACCGGTGGCGGCAGACGGCGGGGCATTCCCGGCGGTTCGTTCATCAAGAAAGACGAAGCTGGATTCGGCGCCATCGCAGATATTGGCTGTTACTCCCTGGACATGGCGTTGAACGCCCTGGGATACCCGAAGCCGTTGTCGGTGACGGCCCATTCCTCCGACTACTTCGGCAAATCCAGCAAATACCGGGGGAACTGGGATCCAGCAGACTTCGGTGTGGAAGACTTTGGCACAGCCTTTATCCGTTTGGAGAATGACATGGTTCTTTACTTCAAGATTTCTTGGGCCATGCACATGGACTCCATGGGGTCCACATTCTTCCTGGGAACGGACGCCGGCCTCAAATGCACCCCAGCCAGTACCGGTAATTGGGGCGGTGCTTGGGATGGCAGTGTCGGTTCCATCACGATTTATCACGATCTGGAAGGACATCAGACGGCAAGCCCCATTCCCATCAAACCTCATGGCTTAACGCTCTTCACGGAAAAGGTTCGGGACTTTGTGTTAAACGTCCAAAGTGGGGGTAAAGCACCCATTCCCGGTGAACAGATTGTCCGCAACCAGGCCGTTATTGACGGGATTCTGCGTTCCGCGCAATCAGGCAAAGAGGTCTCCATCACCATTCCTGAGATCTAGACCATACGCGCCATGGCAACTCTTGTTCATCAAGAGCGTGTCCAAAACTGGCCGCAGAGGATGATTCAACCCGCCGAAAAAAGCGCTGTTGCTCCATAGGGGAGCGACAGCGCTTTCCTTTGTTCCGGCGTTCCGGCTCAGCAGAGCACTCTTTCTCCATAGTCGGCAAGGGTCATTCAGTCCCTGCCCTGCCCTGCAATGCTCTTGGCAGCATCCATGGATTTCACGACCAACTGGGACCAACTAACCTTTTCAGTCCTTCGCCCAAGAAGTTGATACTGGCCACCACCAAAGTAATGCTCAAGCCAGGGAAAATGGCAAGCCAGGGAGCTTCCCGGTAATACAACTGTGCGCCGTAGAGCATACCACCCCACGTAGCAGTGGGCGGCGGCACGCCAAAACCGAGAAAACTGAGGGCGGATTCAATGAGGATGGCATAGGCGACTAACAGCGATGCCGACACAGAAACCACCGCCAAGGTATTGGGCACAATATGTCGAAACAAAACGCGCAACTGGGCCGCTCCCATGGCATGGGCCGCCTCAACGAAGTTTAACTGCTTCAACTGCAGCACCTGCCCCCGAACCAATCGTGCCGTAGTGGGCCAAGAGCTGAGCGCCAAGATCAACACCAGCCGCCATGGTGTTAGGTCGATGAATGCACTGCCCACCATAGCTAGGGCTAAGATAGGCACCGAGAGAATCGAATCGATGACTAGGGAAATCACCGTGTCCACCCAGCCTTCAAAAAATCCGGCCACGGCACCTAGGACCCCGCCCAAGCCCACCGCTACTAAAGCTACACCGACACCCAAGGACAAGGAGGCGCGCCCTGCATAGAGCAGGCGGCTGAACACATCACGTCCGATATCGTCCGTCCCCAGCCAGTGCGACGAGCTCGGCGGGTTCAGCATCTGCCGTGGGTTTACTCGGTTGGGGTCATTAGGGGCAATGTACGGCGCAAAAACAGCCGCGAGAATGAAGATGGCTAGGATGAAAAGACCAGCCATGGCCAACGTATCTTTGGTTAAGCGGCGCAGCAGACCACGTCTCATCCATCATACCTCACCCTCGGGTCCAACCAACTGTAAGCAAAGTCCGTCAATAGGTTGGCCAGTACGACCACCAACACCAAAACCATCAGCACTCCCATGACAACCGGATAGTCCCGGGCCAATAAGGAATCGGTAAGCAAACGTCCCAACCCGGGCCAAGAAAAGACCACCTCGGTGACCATGGCGCCGGAGATCAGCTTGGGGGCCTCCAGTCCCAAGACTGTCACCAAAGGAATGGCAGCGTTGGGCAGGCCGTGTTTGAGGCTGGCCTTAAGATGCCCGATGCCTTTGGCTTTCGCGGTACGCATATAATCTTCGCTCATGACCTGTCTCAGTCCTGACTGAACATAGCGGGTCCACTGGGCCACATATACGGAGCCCAGAACCAAAGCAGGTGCCGCCAGGTGACTGAGGCGATCTACCCAGGAAAAAGAGGCGCCGATCGTGTACATCCCTCCGGATGGAATCCACTGCAGGTACACGGAGAAGAGCAAAATCACCAAAGCACCACTCCAAAAGGTGGGAATGCTCATTCCAAGCACCGCCAATCCCTGCACCAAATTGTACGATCGTCTGCCGGTCCCCAGGGCCCCCACAATGCCGAGAAGAAACCCCACCACAAGCGACACGATCAGCGCCGTGCCCGTCAAGAGTAAGGTATTGGGCAGTCGACCCCAAACCACATCCAGCACACTGCGCCGTTCAACAAAGGACCGTCCCCAATTGCCAGTAACAGCATTCTGCAGCCACTTACCATACTGCACAGCCAATGGCTCGTCAAGGCCCCAAAGCTCCCTGATTCTCGCAATATCTGCTGGTGACGCGCTGGGGTCACCGGCATAAATGTCTGCCGGCCCGCCGCTGGGAAGATGAATTAGCAAAAACAGCAAAAACGAGATCAGGAGGATCCTGGGTAGAGTACCCAGGATCCTTTTGACGGCGTAACGTGACACTGCCTTTCACCTCTATTTCGACCAATCTGCGGCATTCCAGAGACTGCCAGCCAGACCAGGCTCATATCCCTGAAGATCATTTCTAGCAGCACTGAGCAGTACTCGTGTGGCCAATGGCAGCGTGGGCATATCCTCAGCGGCTAGTTCTTGGAACCGCTGGACAAGCGCTTGCCGTTCACTCTGCTCAACCAGGGTTGGTACCTGCCTGAGCAGGTCGAGAGCTTCCTCGTTATCGTAATTCTGCCAGTTGGTTCCCAACCAAAGGTTAAAGACAGGCTCATGCTCTTCGCCGAACCAACCGTAGGCAATCTGGAAATCACCGCCGGCCATGGTCGGTGGAAAGGAAGCACCATCGATTTCGCGAATCTGAACATCGATGCCCAAATCCCGCCAATACGCTTGAGCGATCTGGATGACCCGGAGTCGCTCCGCCTGTCCGGCGATGTTGAGGACCTCCAACCGCAAACGAACATTGTCTCGTTGGCGAATGCCATCGGCGCCAAGGGTCCAACCGGACTCCTCCAGAAGTTCCTGGGCTCGGTCAGGATCATACGGATACACTCTCACGTCCGGATTATGAGCCCAGTGTGCTGGAGGTACCACCGCATGCAAAGGCTCATTGATGCCACGCATCACAGTCTCGGTAATCGCTGCCTTATCAAGACCATAGGCCAAGGCTTGGCGGACACTCCTATCGGCAAGCACGGGATCGCTGTTGTTGAGCCAGAAGTGCCACCATGCGTACGTCGGAGTGGTTACTACCTGGTATTGGTTGAGACCTTCCACAAATGACAAGTCCGCTGACGTAATATCCAGGAGCAGGTCCAGCTCACCCCGCTGCAGAGCTGCCCGCTGGCCCTCGCTGCCCGGAATAATCCTCACAACAATCTCTGCCAGATGGGGTCTGCCATCCTGCCAGTAGTGTGGATTTCTCCCAAAGGCAATGTGACTGCCCGAAACCCATTCCTGGATGACGAAGGGACCCGTACCCACAGGCGCCCGATTCAGCGCTGAATTAGCGATATCATCGTCTGCGAGCAGATGCTTCGGTAGGATAAAGGCATTGCTCCGAGCGGTAACATCGAGAAAGGCCACATTCGGCTCTGCGAATGTGAACATCACAGTGTGAGAATCCGGTGTTTCCACGGCAGTCACATCTTCCCAAATACTTCTGCTTGGAATAGGAAGATCGGGATTGGTGATCACTTCCCAGGTAAACTTCACATCAGCAGCAGTGAACGGCTCTCCATCGTGCCACTGAACGCCTTCCCGAAGTCTAAAGGTATAGGTACGACCATCGGGCGAAATGCCTCCATTCTCCACGGTTGGTACAACAGCTGCCAATCGCGGAAGATATTCCCCATTGACATCCAAGGTCAGCAGCGGATCAAAAACCAAACTTTGTATCTCGTGGCTCAGTGTCAGGAGATCAAAGTGCGGAAGCAGCGTGCGAGGCTCCTGCGGAACTCCAATCACCACTCGTCCGCCACCGTCAGTTTCAGCCAAAACACCGCCAGTTCCAGCCACCATACCAGCCAGTGCAACAACAAGAACCGCCAAAATCACTCTACGCGTTCTATTCATTTTTTACTCCTCCATTCTTTTCTAGCCGTCCGTCACAGGACATGGTAACTGCACAGCCCAGCAGATTCATGTTTCTGAATCTGCTGACCTAGAAACAAGCCCAAGTCAGCAACACCAGCGCACCTTTGCACCCTTGGGATCCCGGGACAGCAGGCAGCGCAGGGATACCATCACCCACGCCATTGTGACGTGGGTGCCGTCTCGAGGCAGCTTTGGGATTGGGTCCTTGTGCTTGGCCCTTCAAAGTCAGAACTGTGCACAAAGCATGGGCAAGCACGTCAATGGCACCCCATCAAGGCCGCCGTTTAGCTACAGCAGAACCTTACTTACCACCCTATACAGGGGGTTTCACAGGAACCGCAGGCATTAACTTGGGCACTTGATAATTGCTACCTATTTACTTAGAATTATAGTAGCTTACTGTCCTTTCGTCAAGTTCGTTGCCCAGCCCCACATTCGCCTCTGCCCAAAGGGCGTCGGTAGCACCTGTTGTTATCGAGAGAGACTTAGCATTGCCTACAGCTAAGAGCGCCCTCTGCAGAACTCGGCCGGCGCATGCCGGGTCGAAAGTTGGGGTCACCGCGCTCACGGCTGGGAGGATTCGCAAAGAAAGGGCTAAGCCCCTTGACAGACTCCTCACGATACGCTACTCTAGTAGCAAGGGAACACCCCCCTGGGGGTGTAGTAATATTGCCCTGCAGTTCAGGGAGTCGGCTGCGAATACCCGGCCATTGCCGGCGTTTTGGGGCGCACCGCTGCCTCACGGCTGCACTGCATCCAACCGCTGTTATCGCAACGTCGCATAATTTCCGAAGTGTTTCCATAATTTTCCACATGCCTGGTAGCTGGAAAAATATGGTGGCTGTGGTAACTGGAAAATATGGTGGTTGGCTGTAGCGAGCAAAATCTCCGCCGGGACCGAGCGTATGATCGCTACGGGGCCCCATCCGCCCGCACCAGATTTTCCACAAACACGTAGATTGGGAGTGGTTTCATGTCAGAACATGCTCGAAAAATACAGTCACAGCCGAACGAATCTGGACAGCAGGATCGGCAAAACAGCCCAGAATCCGCGGTGGCCCAGGAGTCACCGGCAGCCGCTGGGACGTCGTCCAGCCAAGTGCAGAAATTCGACGTCACAGGCATGACGTGTTCCGCCTGCTCGGCCGCTGTGGAAAAGTCGGTTAAGAAGCTCGCGGGTGTGGACAATGTCAACGTCAATCTGCTCACGCATACCTTAACGGTGGATCTGCAGGAACAGGATGCAGCTGCCGTGATCAAAGCCGTGGAGAACGCCGGTTACGGCGCATCAGTGCAGTCCAAAGGAGCCACCAAAGAGTCTGCCAAAGCCAAAGGTTCCACGGAGAGCCCCGTGGAACAGGAACTGAAGCAGATGCGTTTCAGGCTGCGGGTTTCCGTCCTCTTTATCATTCCGTTGATGTATATCTCCATGGGTCACATGGTAGGCATGCCCATCCCTCACTGGATGGATGGAGCGCAGCACGGTATTGCCTTCGCCTTTACCCAGATGCTCTTGACGCTGCCCATCATGTATGTGAATCGCAAATACTACGAAGTGGGCGCCAAGACACTTTGGCGACGATCACCCAATATGGATTCCTTGGTGGCCATCGGCACCTTTGCAGCCTTTGTCTACGGTGTCTTCGCCATCTATATGATGAGCTACGGTCTCGGGACCGGGAACATGTCCATCGTCCACACCTACCTGCATGATCTATACTTTGAGGTAGCCGCTACAGTCTTGACCTTGATCACTGTTGGGAAATACCTAGAGGCCAAGTCCAAGGGGAAAACTTCTGAAGCCATTGAGAAGCTTATGAATCTAGCACCAAAGACAGCCACCGTGGATCGGGATGGTCAGGAAATGACAGTTCGCATCGACGACGTA
>PWMW01000364.1 GCA_003559095.1 Clostridiales bacterium
CCAAAGGCCAACGGCAAGAGCCACTGCCGTCCACTCTGAAGGGCGTTCAACCTTAGGTTAATCAAGGCTAAGACAATGACAAACCCAAAGATGAGCACGGTGGAAAGCCCCAGCTGTAGATAGGAAAAGGCAACAATCCAACCAACATTTAGGGCCGAAGACAACCAGAACAGGTGGGTTATGCGATCAATAGCACGACCGTAATAACCGTCTTCGCTCTTGGCAATCATCATGACCACAGCCGCGATCAACAGTGCATAGATGAGACCCCAGATGCCAAACGTGGCAGGGCCCGGTGTAATTAGTGTTGGGAACTGGTTCGAAACCTCTTCTTGGGAAAGATTGTTGATGACCCCCGTTGCACCCATCCAGTTAATAACCAGCGTTGCTGCCAAAACACCTGCGCTGATCCAGGCTTTCGTTCTCCGTCCCATGCGTAATGACCTCCCTTTTTATTTTATAAAATTATATCATACACAATTTATTTGGTCAACGAAAAACCTCTGTCGTTGACAGCACTGCACCAGCAGAGGTTGGTCGCTCACTGCGACATCATACCGTTGGAGCGCCGTCGCTTCATGGCAAGTCCCGGGACTTGCGTCACAAGCCAACTCAAAAACTGCAGATAGGTCGACTCGCCGCGCAGCACACCCAGGTAACGGTGGACAGCGGCTTCGCTGCTGCTCAAGAGGCGCAGGAAGACATTCGGCCAGCGATGAAGTACGTTCGAGGCATACAGAGCTTGGCGCAGATGGCTGCCAAAGGCTTGCTGGCAGCGGGCGGTATAGGAAACAACTTCCTTGGGTCGGCGCCCGTGGAGCAGTTCGTGCACACATTCCGCTGCCAATTGACCGGACCGCACCGCGTAGGGAATACCTTCACCGCAAAGCGGATCGACGAATCCCGCGGCATCCCCAGCCAGCAGGACGCGCGAGGATTGGACTCGACGACGAACGCCGCCAGCCGGTACCAAATGCCGCTGCAGATCGTGGCCGCCCGTAAAACCACAGTGCTGCAAGAAACGTTCCATGGTCTGGCGGGGTCTAGACAGATGCGACGCCAGCCCCCCCACGCCGACTGCAAAATACCCTTCGTGTGGGAAAACCCAACCATACCCGCCCCGAGCTACACCTAAGTGAATATCCAGAGCCTGTTGAATGTATGCGTCAATTATCCGCTGACTGGCTGGAATGTGGGTCGTTACGCACACCGCCAGTTGGTGGGACTTCGGCCTGCTCTGAAGCCCGTACTTCAGATAGCCTTGGGCCCCTTCGGCGATGATTACGTAACGCCCCTGATACACGCCGCGCTTGCCCATAACATGGACAAACTGGCTTCTTTCTTCATAGCTCTGCACTGCTTCGCCCATGTGCACGCGGGCACCGTGTTCTACTGCTTGGTCCAGCATGTACGCATCCCATTCTCGACGGGAAACCAAAAGCCCAAGTCGTTGCGGTCCACGAACCTCCACAACGCTGCCCCCAAAATGAAGACGAACACCGTGCACGTCGCGCTGGCGCAACTCCGTCGGTATGGGCTGCTGCAGCTGGGACAGCGTCCTTTGAGTCAACATCCCGCCGCAGGGTTTATCCCGAGGAAAGACAGCCTTATCCAAAAGCCGGACGCGCAGTCCCAGAGCTCCCGCCGTGCGAGCAGCCGCCGATCCCGCTGGGCCACCACCGACAATGATCAGATCATCCATGCGGCACCTTCTTTCTGCCACCAACATGGCTGCTGCCTAAAGACACCGCTACCCTTCACTGCAAACCGCCGATGATCACGACATCTGTTCTGCTGCCAATACTCACCAGCAGGCCAACCGCCGAAACATCAGCGGCAGTGGTCAGTCCCCAGATTTCGCACCGCTGGCACCACTGACAGACTGCGCTCAAGAACGTCATCCTGTTGCCGCCTTGCCATTATCGCGAACAACACGCTACCGGTAAAGCAGGAGAGCCCCAACGAACACCGCAACCAAGCCGAGGATGATCCGAGCCAGAGTACGAGAGTACCCGCGAGGAACAATCTGCCCGGCCGCATCCATCGCCTTGACCGCCGGATAGAGCCGCCAGAAAAATGTCAGGACCGAGAGGATCAGCGCAAATACGCTGAAGACCTTGATCTCCGGGTTACCGACAAGGACCACGCCCACTAATAGAGCAATGAAGATCACCTTTGATCCGGCAACCCAATGGATCAGATAGGTCACCATAGCATGAACTTCGTGGTCTTCCTTGGACTTCTCGTAGGCCCGGAACACTCCGACACCATTGGCGGCACGACTGCCTGGGGCGAAATACAAAACCACGACGTTGGATATCTCCAGAATCACGAACAGAAGCAGTGCAGCAGCGAGCATATCCATCGGTCAACCTCCACTCAATCCCAACCAAGAGTCGCGTGTGTATGCCTACCCTGCCAACGCAACACTGGCACGTCGGACTCAAACCGTGCCTAACCGAAAGAAATTTCCTGATGCTGATCGGCCGAGTCGTAGATGGCCTGCATGATCTTGGCGGTGATGATCACAGTATCGATATGTGATGCCAGCTTTTCACCGGTCACAATGCAGTCCAAGAACGCATTGATCTCATTTTCAAAGTGGTTATCCATCTCGAACTCCGGTTTGTACTCCACCAAGGCACCATGCTCTGCCGTATACACCTTGAAGTCCTGCCCGTACTGCAGCCGAATTCCTGCCTTGTCGCCCATAAAATCGATGAACATTTCGGACTCGCCGATATTCTGAGCCCAGGCGCCGTTGAATGTGACCACCGGACCGTCGGTACGGATCATACCGGTGACAGAATCATCCACATCATAGATACCATCGTATTTAGGCGGACCCGCCCACATGCTCTTGTAGGTATAGTTCTCCATGTCTCGGCCCAAACGGCAGAAGGCTTCTCCCGTGACTGTCCGGGGCTCGGGATCACCGCAGCAGTACATAACGATATCTAAGAAGTGAACGCCCCAGTCGATCAGGGCTCCACCGCCGGCAATGGCCTTGGTTGTAAAGGCGCCGCCCAATCCAGGAATGGAACGATGGGCTCGGAAGCTGACGTATACGTGGTAGACGTCGCCCAGCTTGCCCTCATCGATATACTGTTTTATTTTGTTGACGGCCGTGTTGAAACGGTTGACGACGCCAATGTTCAACACTTTTCCGGACTGATGCTGCGCCTGCTGCATCTCCAAAGCTTCAGCATAAGTGCGGGCCGCGGGCTTTTCGCACAGCACATGCTTACCCGCATTGAGACAACCAATGGTAATCGACGCATGAACATCGTTGGGAGTACACACCGAAACAGCCGCAACAGAATCGTCCTTGAGGATATCCCGATAGTCGGTGATAGCCACCCCACAGCCATACTTCTCCACCGCCGCCTGGGCCCGTTCCGGAATGATGTCACAGAAATACGCGATCTCTGCCTGATCGTTTTTCATGTACGCCGGAATATGTGCCGAGTTCGCGATGGTCCCACAACCAATTACAGCTACTTTCATGAAAGTTCGCCTCACTTTCGTTAGGTTGAATCCTATAGATAGTTTCCCCAATCTGCCACAAAATCCTGCGTTCACAGTCTGGAGCGAGGCGCAGAAAAGAACTGCGAGGCATCGCGTCCAGCCAATGCCTCGCAGCTCTGTGTTACAAAGAACCCCCGGACCACAGGAGTTGCTCGGATATTGTCACAGTTCACAAAGCTCAGATGCCCGTCCCATAAAAGGCACAACTCCCTGTGTCACCGATCCAGCCAGAACTGGGCAGGGTTCACAATGGCCGGATAGCTCATGATAAAGGGGTTGACAAAGCCTCCCTGTGCCAAGTCCTCCGGATAAGGAACGTTGCGCATGGCATTACTGCGCACAACGATCTGCGGTAGGTCCGCCACCGTACCGATGAAGAATGGTCCCTCGTCGATGTGGATCCGCACCATCTGCATGGCCAAATCATCACGGACACTCTCGTCTGTCTCCAACCTCGCTCGGTCATACAGTGCCTGCAATCGAGCCACGGGGCCTTCGGGATCGGGCTGCTCCCGAGGCGGCATTCTGTCCCGCGGTTCCAGCTCGTCTTGGTCATGGGCTGTCCCGAACTGCATCTGTTGGTACCATGAACCATAGAGAGGAGCCCAGCGAAAACCATCAATGGGTACTATCCATTGAGGATACACTATATGATCGGGCCCATCACCCACTTCCCAGCTGTTCATAACATCGAACGAAGCATTCATCTGCGTCATGAAGAACATTTCGTTCGAAAGTGGATTCATGTCCACCTTAAGGCCGATATCTTCCCAATCGGCTTTGACCATCTCGGTTGTCATTATTGTAGTTTGATCCGCTTCGGTACTATAATCGATGCGCAGTGTCAATGGTTCTCCGTTGGGCATATCTCGCCAGCCATCGCCGTTTTGGTCCACAACACCCAACGCATCAAGCATGCCTTTCGCACGCTCTGGCTCAAAGGCCACGTAACTTGCAACCCATTCGTCGAGGATGTCACTGCCCTGTGGATGCCGCGTGTATTCCACGGCCTTGGCGCTGAAGGTTCCTGTGGTTTGACGACCTAACCCAAAGAACAACGTGTTTTGAATGCGCCCGCGATTGATGGCTAGCGATAGTGCTCGCAGGAAGTCTGGTTCACGATACAGTTCTCTGCGGGCTTCATCAGGATGGTTCCAATTGGGGAAGAACATCGGCCCTGTACCGGAACCGCCGCTCCACTGCAGCACTTCATAGTCACCAGCTTCTTGATTATCCAGCATAGCCGTCAGTGTCATCAGTCCTGGATAGGGCCGCAGATGGAAATCTATCTGCCCATCCATGAGGTGAAGCTGCAGCACCTCATAGTCCATGGTAATACTGACATGCCTGTGATCAATGTAGGGAAGTTGGTTGCCGTCGGGATCCACCGCATAATAATAGGGATTGCGCTCGAACTTGACATACTCTCCGGGAGCATGAGCCACGGGTATCCATTCTGTGAGCAACGGAGAATCCAAATGTTGGGTCCAATCCGCCTTATCTTCCAAGGTTTCGTATGTCTGGTAATCCTCTGTATAACGGGGATGAAACTGAATCAGGTAATGCGCCGGGACGATTAACCGCGGGCCAGCGATACCAGTGTTCAAGATGATCGCCAAATGCTGCAGCAACAGCGGAGCAGGCTGCGCAAACTCGATCTGGATCGTGAAGTCATCGACCAAAGAAATGTCCGCTGGACGACCGCCAGCGGTGAACATGTCCGGCACAGGCTCGGACATTTCGGGGTCAAGGGCCATGTCTTCCCACCAAAAAATGAAATCGTGACCGGAGAAAGGAGCTCCATCGGACCAACGAATTCCCTGACGCATATGCAGCGTCCAGATAGTAGCGTCATCGTTGGACTCCCAGGACTGTACCCAGTTGGGTTCGATACCCAAACCATCATCCACCCACCGTACGGGTGAATGACCATACATGCTCATCCTGGTAATACCGAACCAGCCAAATGGCGGGGCCATACTATACCATGTTCCGCCATATTCGCCAATGCCATGGACAGGCTCAATGACCAACGGTTCTGCGGGAAGACGCTGCTCCACTGGAGGAAGCACACCCGCCTCCACCAGTTCCCGCAGCATAGGCGACTCGTTGTATTGGGTCCAAGCCGAACTACTGCACAGGACCAGCAGCAGTACCGTGAGGATCGCTACGCATAGTCTGGAAACCATATTGATGCCTCCTTCTTCGTGCGATGAAGCGTTGAGAACGCCTCGCTGTTCGAAACTCCTACAATGCAGCTTACGCTGCATTCCACAAGATCATCACCCCCTGACAACCCACGCGCATCCACGACGGAACCCACTAGCGACCGCGGGCTCAGTCACAAGTGCTGCGCACTAGCCGTTTTTGCCGTACAAACGCAGGAATACCTAGCACGTCCCCACATTCTGCCAAATTGAAGACGACTTTTTCTACAGAACTCCGGGCGGCTTTTGGAAACTTCTGGGTGATTTCAGTGTACTAGATCCCAGTTAGATATTCAAGAAATTTTTGTAATTTATTATAATTATTTTATTATTAAGCTAAAAAGTGATTATTGAGTTAATTATTCCTGTGGTACCAGCAGGATCCGTATAGTCGGAGATCCGCACATCCGCACACAGGGTTCTGAACTTCAGCGTTCAAACTGTCGTCCAAGGCTGAACAGCAGCGCAAAAGATCCCGCCCAGCGCACTGGGGGGATCTTTCGGACGACTACGCAGCAGTATTGACTCCCGAGTATAATGGTGCTAATGACCCGTCTTGCGTAAGAACGAAAGCCTTAAGGACACTTGGTTCTCACTCATAACGTCGAAGACCACGGCCGCTAACAGCACGAGCCCTTTAACCACCTGTTGAAGGTTGGAACTGATGCCCATGATGGACATACCATCAGCCGAACTAGACTTTATGGTCACGAAGAGCCAAGGTCACAACCAGCAAAACAGACCATCTGTCAAATGGTTGACAGACTGATTCGTACCCAGTTTTGACTGGGGATTAAAAAAAGGCCGCCTTGAAGCACCAGAATTCCGAAGTAGTCGGAAAAAACGCGCTCTATGGTTACGGTGTTTGGGGCAATGTGCTAAAGAG
>PWMW01000022.1 GCA_003559095.1 Clostridiales bacterium
CCAGGTATGTGGAAAAAATACCCAACTGCCGCAACCACCACGGGCACATCTGCGCTCTTTGGTCTCCTATCTGAAGGTTTTTTGGCGATCCCCGGTTGACGTCGTTGATGGCATGTGTTACGATTTAGTCAACAATATTACGGCACGATTGATGACGGAGAGATCTCTGCAGAGCCTGTGGCACAGAGAGCCGGTGTTGGTGGGAATCCGGTGCACAGACTGAAGAGCGTGGGCTCCTGAGATGCGCTGGGGAATGTGGACAGGCCAAGGTGTCTTTGGTCCTGAACCCTGTACTCTGCGTCGGTTGGCATCGTTACCTGCCGCAAGTGGAAAGTGCAGCTTGCACCATAGATGCCGAGGGCCTTAGTGGCCAGACACGGCTATCATGGTTCAGATTTTGTTCAGGGGACAGACTGCATTTTCAACATGGGTGGTACCGCGAAACATTTTCGTCCTATGATGGATGAAAGTGTTTTTTTAGTTCCCAAAAACGGCGCAATCGGGCCACCAAGGGAGCGCGCAAAGCCAACTATCCAGGCCGAATTTGATGTAAGGGGGGAAACGAGCCGCCATTGGCAGTCGTTACGACCAAGCGAGACAGCAGAGACCAAGAGACCGAAGAGACCGAAGAGACCGAAGAGGCAGCCGCTCAGCGGATGCAGAAACACCAGCTGTGAACAGTGGAGAAGCAGTTAGATGCGAAGTAGAGTCCGTAGAGTAGCGTACAGTAGAGTAGCGTACAGTAGAGTAGAGTGGAGTCGAGAAGAGACGGGATCGAGCCATCGATACCCAGAGCTGAGGAGGATTACCCCATGAAAAACCTTACCCTGCGTTTGTTTGTGGTACTTATGTTTGCTGCGATGCTGGCCGGATCTTTGGCTGCCCCCGCAGCCGCTGCCGGTACCATCACCATTGCCCAAGGTGTCGATGTGTCGACCTTGGATCCTCATATGTCCAATGATACCCCAACCACCAACGTGATGTTCAATATGTTTGATGCCCTGCTGCGCCGGGATGTGGAGATGAACCTCTTGCCCGCGCTGGCTGAAAGTTATACCCAAATTGACGATCTGAATTGGTCCATAACCCTACGGCAGGGTGTCACGTTCCACAACGGTGAACCCTTTGATGCCGCGGCCGTAAAGTTCAGTTATGAGAGGGTGCTCAATCCCGATTACCGCAGCCCACAGGCCTCGGGAATTCGGTTCGTGGAGTCGGTGGACATCGTGGATGACTACACGGTGCAGATTACCACCAGTCAGCCCTACCCACTGCTGCCTAACCAGATGAGCGCCATCGCCATTCTGCCGCCGCAGTATTACGCCGAGGTGGGCACTGATGGTTTTCGGCAGCATCCCGTGGGTACTGGTGCATACGTGTTCCAGGAGTGGAGACGGGATGAACGTCTGGTGGTAGAAGCCAATCCTGACTACTTTCTGGGTACACCGGCCATTGAACGGGCCGTATTTCGTCCTATTCCCGAGACAGCGACTCGCATGGCCGAGTTGCAGTCAGGGGCCGTTGATTTGATCGTCAACGTGCCGCCCCATCAGGTTCGTGTGCTGGAGAATGCGCCAGATCTGGCGGCAGCTACCGCACCCAGTGCCCGGATTCTTTTCATCGTTCTTACAACTATTGAAGAAGGTCCTCTGCAGGATGTGCGGGTGCGGCAGGCTCTGAACTACGCCGTCGACCAGCAGGCCATCGTTGATGCCATTCTGGAAGGCTACGGCATTCCCTTGGCCGCTCCGGCCCCACAGGCCAGCTTCGGATTCTATCCGGATCTGGAAGGGTATGGGTACGATCCTGACCGGGCCCGGGAATTGTTGGCCGACGCCGGGTATCCTGATGGATTCGAAGTGGTGTTTGAAGCTCCCTCCGGTCGCTACCTAATGGACCGGGAAGTGGGGCAAGCGGTGAATGGTTTCCTAGAGGCAGTGGGTATTCAGACGGACTTCTCCATCCTCGAGTGGGGTGTGTTCGTGGGCAAGCTCTATGAAAAAGCAGGAGCGACCATGATGCTTTTGGGCCTGGGCAGCAGTCTGATGGATGTGGACAGTTATCTCTATGGCCAGCTGCGTACCGGTCAAATCTCATCGTATTACTCTGATGAAGAGCTGGATGCTTTGTTGGATGCCAGTCGCACCGAGATGGATGTGGAGAAACGTATCGAGCTTTTGTATGAGATTCAACGTCTCTCCCATGAGCAGGCGGCGTTGATTCCCCTTTACCAGCAGGTAGACATCTATGGCATTCGTGATCGTGTGGCATTCACAGCACGGCCTGACGAACGACTGCTGGTTTTCGAAATGGAGTTGAAGTAAATGAACCGCAGCAGCAATGGTTTTCTTCACAGATTAGCAACGGCCGTGGCAACCCTGTGGGCCCTGTCACTGCTGGTGTTCTTACTCACTCGCTTCAGTGGAGATCCAGCCGTGCTGCTGCTGCCGTCCGATGCGTCACCGGAGGAGTTGGTGCAGCTGCGGCAGCAGCTGGGTCTGGATCGCTCGCTGCTGCACCAGTACTTCGTTTATCTGTCACAGGTTGTCCGGGGTGATTTTGGCCAGTCACTGCGCTATGGGACATCAGCCATGGGTTTGGTCTTGGAGAGGCTTCCAGCTACGATGCAGTTGGCCGGTGCCGCAGCGGTCTTCGGCTGGGTCTTGGCAGTGCCTTTGGGTATTCTGGCCGGTGCCCGCCCCAATACCATCTGGGATCGCTTGGCCCGCTTAGTGTCGCTCTTCGGTCAATCCATGCCCGTGTACTGGCTGGGCATTGTCCTGATTCTTCTGCTCAGCGTGCGCTGGGGCTGGGTGCCCGCTTCCGGGCGAGGTACTTGGGGCCACATGGTGCTGCCGGTCATGGCACTGTCCTTAAACCTCATGGGCTCAGTGACGCGGGTGCTGCGGGTGCAGCTGCAGGATATCCTGCAGCAGGACTATATCCGCAGTGCCCGGGCCAAGGGTCTGCCCATGCGTTCTGTTTTGGGCAAGCATGCCTTGAAAAACGCCGGGATCGGCGTGGTGACGGTGATGGGTCTGCAGCTGGGTGCCCTTTTGGGTGGTACGGTGGTGACTGAGACCGTGTTTGCCTGGCCGGGCCTAGGGCGGCTGGTGGTGCAGGCTATCCAGTTCCGTGATTTCCCTTTGGTCCAGGCTGGCGTGATTGTGCTGGCATCCGTGGTAATTCTGGTGAACTTGTTGACCGATCTGTTGTATCCAATGCTTGATCGAAGGGTAGGTGTGTAGAATGGCTGAAATTCGCATCACCTCAGGTGGCAAGCCGCTGGCTCTGCCTACGGTACGCTTTGGTCCCGTGCAGTTGCCCTCCCTGGGTCGTGTTTTGCGGCAGTGGGATGTGGTGTTGGCCGGGGTGTTCATCTTGGCTCTGACCGTGACAGCCGTCTTAGCACCGGCCTTTTTGGGCCCCAGCAGCATGCAGCAGAATCTGATCGGCCGTCTGCAGGCTCCAAGTATTGGGGCAAATGGTATTTCTTTGGGTACCGATGCTCTGGGGCGCAGTTTGGCTGCCCGCCTGTTGTATGGAGCCCGCTATTCTCTGGGCATTGCTCTGGCCGCCGCTTTGTTGGCAGCGTCCGTGGGGACGCTGGTGGGAACCCTGGCTGGATGGCGCAAAGGCCGCTTGGACAAGGTGATCTCTGCGGTGATCAATATCCAGCTGTCACTGCCATTTCTCCTCTTGGCTCTAACCTTGGCCGCTGTAGCCCGGCCGAATCCCGGAAGTATTGTGCTGGTTATGGCAGCTGCCGGTTGGGCAGGTTTTGCCAGAATGGCGCGGGCAGAAGCTCTACGTTTGTCTGAAAGTGGCTTTGTGGAGGCGGCGCTCGCCTTGGGTCAGCGCCAGCATCGCATTTTCTTCCAGCACATTATTCCCAATCTGCTGCCCACCATGATTGTGCTCTTTTCCCTGGAATTGGCCCGGTTCATCGTTTTGGAGTCTTCCTTGTCCTTCCTGGGTGTGGGTGTTAGTCCCAGTACACCGACGTGGGGCGGGATGATCAATGAAGGTCGCGAGTATTTGGCCACCCACTTTTGGCTCAGTACCCTGCCTGGTCTTTGTGTGTTTTTTACCTGCTTGTCCTTGAATGTTCTGGGCGATTGGGCCCAGGAACGCTATAACCCCTATTCCACAACGAAAGAAGGAACGCAGCATGAAAGCCATTAAGGGCGCCGCTCTCTTTGACGGAGTATCTCACGAAATGATCAAAAACCCAGTTGTGCTGCTGGAGGGAGATCGCATCACGGAGGTAGGCACTGCCGCAACAGTCCAAGTTCCGGCCGACGCTGAAGTGCTGGATTATGGTGATTGTTTTCTGATGCCCGGTATGCTTGACATCCATGTGCATTTGACCAGCGAAGGTTCACCCGATCCCCGTAAGTCCCTGCATGATCCCGAGGCGGCCCTGGCCTTCAAAGCGGCTCGCCATGCTCAGCTCACATTGGCTGCCGGGTTTACAACGGTGCGCAGCATGGGAGCCAAGTTCGATATCGATATTCAGCTGAAAAAATCCATTGCAGCTGGCTTTGTCAAGGGCCCCAGGATCACTGCCAGCGGACGCTGCATTACCATAACCGGTGGTCATGGACACAATGGCGGCATTGAAGCCGACGGACCCTGGGAGGTGCGCAAGGCTGTCCGCACGCTGCTGAAATCCGGCGCCGACGTCATCAAGGTAATGGCCACCGGCGGCGTGCTCACCGAAGGCGTGGAACCTGGTGCTGCTGAGCTCTGCCTCGAAGAGCTGCAGGCAGCCGCCACGGAAGCGGCCAATGCTGGTAAACGTACGGCCACGCATGCTCAGGGGAATACCGGTATCCGTCAGGCTGTGGAGGCCGGCATTAACTCCATTGAACACGGCTGTTTCTTAGACGACGAGGTCATTGCCCTGATGCTGCAGAAGGGTACGGCTTTGGTTCCAACGCTGGCGGCACCCCGGCACATATTGGATCACGGTCTTGAGGCCGGCATACCCCAGTATGCTGTGGACAAGACCAAGTTCATTGCCGAGAAGCATCTGATCAGTTTTGCCAAAGCGTATGAAGCCGGCGTTCCCATCGGACTGGGAACCGATGCTGGAACACCCTTCAATTACCACGGTGCCAATGCTCTGGAACTGCAGTATATGGTCGAGGCAGGCATGTCCATCATGGCTGCGCTGCGAGCGGCCACCAGTACGGCTGCCGCCATCATTGGGCAGGAAGACAACGTGGGCAGCCTGCAACCCGGTTGTTACGCCGACGTGTTGGCTGTTAAAGGTGACCCCACCAAAGATGTGAAGGTACTGGCGGCCAAAGAAAACATCGCGGCCGTGATTCTTGGTGGCGAGGTCATCTAGGGCTCCCATTGCCCCGGTTGCGCAGCATGAATAACAGAATACTGAGCGACGTCCGCCGCAGTCGGGCGTCGCTGTCGCGTCCGCTGGGAATCGGGTTGGCGCAAGCCACGGCAACGGCAAAGGAACCGGGACGGGCCAAGGCGAATAGACCATCAGGCAGAATGCCAAAATCCATGGTAGCGACGGAACGGAGGTGTTTCCATTGCAGACGATCCGACAGCAGAAACCGAGATTCTACCAGCGGCACAGATCCTTGCTCGGGCGTTGGCTCATGGCAGCGGTTATCGGCGCCTTACTGCTGGGGGTCCCCTGCGCTGCTGCCGAGCCCGCCGCCAGTTGGGCCGAGCACTATGTTATCGACCAGCCCTGGCAATGGAATGAAGACCGACCGGTGGTGGCGGTGGCCTTGGCCGGCGGTGGAGCCCGTGCCCTTACGAACCTGGGTGTTGTCTTGGCTCTAGCCGAAGCCGGGGTTCCCATAGATATGCTTGTGGGCACCAGCATGGGTGCTCTCGTAGCTGTTCTATATGGCAGTGGCATGCATCCGGACCAGATCATGGAGCTTCTGCTGGACGTGGACGTGGCGTCTTTGTTCCATTTGAACGCTCCATTTACCCGTTCGGTGATGTCCGGGGAGCGCTTCAACTACGCTCTCGAGGCTGCGGTCCCAGTGAAGCGCCTGGAAGAGTTTCCGATTCCTACGGCATTGCTTAGTTATGATCTGCGAGACGGCGTCCGCTACGTTCAGACTCACGGGCCAGTGTCTGAGGCGGTGACCGGTCCCTACGCCATGCTGGCATCGTTCCCAGGGGCGTCTCGGGATGGCCGCTACTTGGTGGATGCGGGCACCCACGAAGCAACACCGGCCCGAGCTACCCGTCTGTTGGGAGCAGATATTGTCATCGGCACCACGGCCTTTAACCAACTGGCTTACACCGAATATGACAGTCCTCTGCGGGCCTGGGGCCGCATGCTCAATCTGATCCGCTATAACTTGTCACAGCCGCTGGCTGCCACCTATTCCGATATTCTAGTCCAACTGGACGTGGGGCGCTACTCGTTGACGGATTTCCACTTGGCGGACTTCTTTGTGGAGTATGGGTATCGGGAGACACAGGCACAGATGGAGATCATCCTGACACTGCTGACCGAGCGAGGGGTGCCACTGCAGCACACGGAGCGCCGGCGAGATCCCAGTGTGGATGAGACCATAGCACAGCTGCGGCGGGATCGAC
>PWMW01000313.1 GCA_003559095.1 Clostridiales bacterium
AGTCTCATGACGATGGTAACAGCTGGAGCTATCTTTCCACCATTCATCCGTGTTTTTGGGGGAAGCTTTTCGTCCATAACGGACGTTTGTACAAGATGGGTACCAGCACCGAATATGGCGCCTTAATGTTGTTCGAATCACTGGATTGGGGACAGTCTTGGAGTGAGCCCATCGTAATCATACCTGGTGGCAGCCGCGAACAGGGTGGCCCTCACCAAGCGCCGGTCCCGGTGGTGAACCACGCCGGTCGTCTGTGGACCGCCGTCGAACATGGCTCCTGGTCTACCGGAGGCCATGACGCCGGTGTAGTATCGGTAGGTGTGGATACAGATCTCATGGACCCGGACAACTGGGCCGTAACACCGTTCCTGCCTTACGACCCCCAATGGCCTGGTGCCATCCGCGGTGGTAAACCGGGTGTGCTGGAGGGCAACGTTGTTGTAGGGCCCGATGGGCTGTTGTACAACGTGCTCCGCTACCATACCCGTGATGGCCACCCAGATTACGGCCGTGCCGTCATTCTCCGGGTAGATGCGGATAATCCCCGGGCTCCCCTGCAGTTCCACAAGATTGTAGACTTCCCCGGCAGCATGTCCAAGTTCACCATTCATTTTGACCCCCAAACACAGCTGTACTACGCCCTCGTGAACCGAGTCACCACGGACAATGTTTCCCAACGGAATATTCTCACACTGACGTCATCGCCCGACCTGGAACATTGGACCATTCGGCGAGACGTGTTGAACTATGAAGACAATGGGTATCCTGAAGACATGACCAAAGTTGGCTTCCAATATGTGGACTGGTTCTTTGAAGGCTCAAACATCCTGGCATTGTCCCGGACAGCCTTGAACGGAGCCTATAACTTCCACAACGCCAACCACATCACGTTCCATGTCTTCCGCAACTACTCTCGCTAAGGTGGCGATCAAGCATGAGAACGGCTATTCCAGATGGTGTGTGGCCCACAATGATAACTCCATTCACGGTGGACAACACTGTGGACTATGCTGCCCTGGAAGTCCTGATCCAGTGGTATCTTGACCGGGGCGTGGCAGGTCTATTCGCTGTTTGTCAATCCAGTGAGATGTTTACGCTGACCCTTGCGGAACGGCTGGATCTGGCCCGCTTCGTAAGCCGTACTGTTGGCTCCAGAGCCAAGGTTATCGCCTCAGGGCATATCAGCAGCAGCCTTTCAGACCAAATCGAAGAACTGAAGGCCATGGCTGACACCGGGATTGAGGCCCTGGTCCTTGTGGTGAATCGCCTCGCCGGCCAAAACGACAGTGAAGACACATGGAAGCGCAACACGGAGAAGATTCTCGAGGCACTGCCCAATGTTCCCCTAGGCTTGTACGAATGCCCTGCCCCCTACAAACGACTGCTCTCCGCTGAGCTTCTGCGCTGGTGCGCCGAAACGGGACAGTTTTGGTTTCTCAAAGATACCAGCTGCCACCTGCAGGACATTTCGGACAAACTGAGGGCCGTGGCAGGAACCGAACTCAAAATATTCAATGCCAACGCTGCCACGCTGTTGGAATCCCTGAAGCTGGGCGTATCCGGCTACAGCGGCGTCATGGCCAACTTCCACCCGGAGCTTTACAGGCAGCTCATGGAAATCTGGCAGACCCAGCCACAGCAAGCTGTGCGCCTGCAGAACTTCTTGGGCAGCGCGTCCCTCGTGGAACGGCAGCTCTATCCTATGAATGCCAAATACCATGCTGTGTTGGAGGGAATGCCGATACATTTGGCGGCTCGGGTTCAGTCTGCAGAGGATTTCTCGTCAGCCATGCGAATGGAAGTCCAGCAGCTGCGCGGCTTGGCCCAGGATGTGGCTGTCCAGCTTAAGGTCACCCGCTAACCTGGCGTCCACTGGTTATTGGCTGCCGACACACAATTATCACAGCCAGAAGGGATGGATCATCTTGGAGCTGCAGCTGGAGATTCTTCATAAGGAGTTTGTCCACCATGGTGGAAACGATGGCCAGATCTGCCATGCGTCCACCATGGCCTTGGCCAACGATGGGACGCTGGTAGCTTCCTGGTTCGAAGGCAGCGCCGAGGGGAACGACGATGTGTCCATCTATTGGGCGTGCCGGCAGCCCGGCTCTTCATGGGGAAAGGCCCGCAGGATCCCGGACCATCCCCAACTGCCCCATTGGAACCCCATTCTGCACACAGATGGCGCAACAATGCATCTATTCTTCAAAGTGGGCCGCAGGATTGAAACCTGGTCCACGTGGGTGGCGTCCTCCAAAAATAACGGACGGACATGGTCAGCAGCAGTCCCGCTGGTTCCCGGCGATCAAGGTGGCCGAGGTCCGGTGCGCAACAAGATCCTGCAGACAGCAAACAGCCACTGGTTAGCTCCCGCTTCCTTGGAGGGAAACCAGTGGCGTTCCTTCGTTGATCGCTCGGAAGACCGGGGAAGGACCTGGCAGATGAGCTCGCCAATCACCATTGAACCAGCCTACACCGGCAGCGCCAAAGGTCCGGATTCTGCGCCGCCGGTGTCGCCCCAGTCCTTCATTGGACGAGGCGTGATCCAACCCGCCCTCTGGCAGAGCAGGCACGAGCATATTCACATGCTGATGCGCAGCAGCGAAGAATGGATTTTCCGCAGTGATTCTTCGGACAACGGACGCACGTGGAGTCAGCCATATGCCACAGATATCCCCAATAACAACAGTGCCATCGATGTAACGCAGACCCGGGACGGCGCTCTTGTGCTGGTGTGTAATCCCGTGCGGAAGAACTGGGGTCCTCGCAGTCCACTGAGTGTATTTACGTCCACTGACAACGGCACCACATGGCAGCGGCAGCTGGACCTCGAAAATGAAACAGGTGAGTTCTCCTACCCCTGTGTTTTGGCTGTGGATGACGTGATCCATGTGGCCTATACTT
Organism: Clostridiales bacterium; assembly: GCA_003559095.1. Lineage (GTDB taxonomy): Bacteria > Bacillota > Limnochordia > Darwinibacteriales > B1SED10-159 > SLOZ01. The sequence goes on from PWMW01000313.1 coordinate 2,905, forward strand.
GGAGGCGCCAGCGCATAGCCCACTGCATTCTCACCCAAGCAAGAACAGAGGCCGCTGGTGTTCCCAAGCTGACTGGACAGAGGATGCACTGTGTTAGGAGTCCAGTGCAAAACCCCGCGCAGCGAGGAACTTTGAAGTGAACTCCTAGAAGATCCTGGTTCCAATGGTATGCACCAACAGCAGCCCCAGCAAGCCGACCCAGAGGGCGTAGAGCAGTAGTGGGACCAGAGTTTTGCGGATCACGTCCCCTTCACGTCCCGTGATCCCCGTCACGCCTGCAATGGCAGCGACGTTCAAAACAGAGATCAAGTTCCCAATGCCGCCGCTGGTACTCTGCAGGGCGGTAATGATCGTTCGCGATAGCTGCAGCTCCTCAGCGGCCCGGTATTGGAGAGCGCTGAAGAGGATGTTGGAAGAGGTATTGCTGCCGGTCATAAAGGCGCCCAGGATGCCAATCCAGGGTGTGACCAAGGGCAGGGCAGCTCCCGCTGCCGAAGCCACAACCCGTGACAACATCTGGATCATCCCCAATTGTCCCAATGCATTGACGGAGGACTGGATCATGATCTGAGCCATGGACACGGATACCACCAGCGTGATAGCAGCTGGAAGAACCTGCCGGGCAGCACGCCGCCAAATATTCCGAGTTTCCGTCCAATTCAGTCCATAAAGAACACCAGACAGCAAAGCCACAGGCAGGAAGGGCAGAACACCGGGCAGGTACAAAGGGCGCAGCTGCCAAGAAAGTGGGGAGCCGAACAAAGCCCAAGGCCCAATCGTGATCTGCTGCAGACGGGGAACCAACTCGAATACGGGCAGGCGCGTCAGGAACAGAAATCCTGCCACCGTCAGATAAGGAAGCCAACTGGCCAATACCGGCATCTGCTGCTGGGGCTGCGGAAGTACCAGCCGTTCCTGGCTGAGACCGCCTCGCCACAAATCACTCCACTGCGAAGTGGGCGGAAACTCCCAGCGGGATGTAGGCATCAGCCAGCCCAAACGCACACAGACAAGACCCGCCCCTAGGGACAACAAACCCGCAGTGATTGCGGGCAGTTCACCGCCGAGCAAGCGCGCCACCAACATGGTACTTCCCCCTGCAATGAGTCCGAGAAGCGCCGCAAATCCAGCTACTTCCCAGGTTCCCCGCCAAGCTTCCCTAAGCCTTCCCCTCTGACCATCGCCAAACCACAGCAGCATGAAGAAAACAGCAAGCAGACCCCAAACAACATATGTAGTCCCTGTGAACACACCAACCCAGCTCACAACTCCTGCCATAAACTGAGACTCCATACCGGCGGGAAGTACTTCACCAATGACAGACCCGACACCGTGCAATGTTGGGATACCGGCCACTCCGAAGGGTGGATTGGGCGCATTGAACCACAAACTGAACACCGCTGCAGCCAGCGGCGGAAATCCCAGCCCGATCATCAGCGGCGCCACCAAGGCAGCAGGCGTCCCAAACCCCGCCACGCCTTCAATAATGGTAATGACGCCGTAGCCCAAAAGCAGAAGTTGAATGCGGCGATCACCATGTATGGTGGTGAAGTGCCAGCGGATGGTAGCCAGTGCTCCACTGCGATCTAAGTAGGTCATGAGCAAGATGGCGCCAAAGATGGTCAAGATAATTTCCATGGCCTGCAGCCCACCGTAGACGGCCGCTGTAGCCCACCAACCTCCCTGCATGCGCCAAACGGCCAAGCCCAGAATACTGGCAGTGACCCAGCCAACGCCCATGGCCTTGGCTCCGGGCCAACGCCTGGCAACCAGGAAGTAAAACACCACTGCAATGGGCAGCGCACTCAATCCGGCCCACAACGTCATTCACAACACCCCCAAGGATTTGCCCTGCCTACTGTTTGCTGCCCTCGCCAAGATTCCCATGGCTTACTATTTCCAGAATACCAGACAATGATCCTGAAAAAAAGAGCTTTCTGCGGGCTTAAGGGACGAATTTGGACTAGCTATACCGTAAGCCAGCACGCACTCTGTACACGAGGAACATTGCAGCATATGCAAAGCAAATGACTATGACGATCATTTAGTTCAACGAAATACTCAGGATGTGTGCCGGAACATGCCTAAGATCGAAGCGCGCGAAAGGTCCCGCCAATTTCAGCGGGACACTTAGAGATCGCAATCTTACGCGCGCGTCTTCTAGGAACAAGGCTAGACATAATCCGGCCCAAATCGATACAACCCTGGCATGGGCACTGACCGAGCGCTTGGATGGCTGGGCATTTAGCTGGCATTGCCTTCACTTGCGTGTTCCCGGCAATCGGACTGGAGCACCATCAAACTCTGCAGAAGTTCCTGCCCTTTGTACACCATCTGACCTCGGCTCTGTTCCCGAAAGCCAACTTTCTCGTAAAAGCTGTACGACCGAGTCTTGTTGCTGTTAACATGCAGATAGATGATGTTGTGTTCCGCCGCCAACGCTGCCATGATCTTGGTGCCTAGGCCCTGCCCTTGATGCTTGGGTGCGATGCTCAGAGTATGGATGTAATAGCCCTCTGGGTCCATGTGGCCTGCCATAATACCGTCGAGACGCTGGAAGAATCGGATCTTGGGAACCAATCTGATAAAGCCCATGGCCTTGGCGAAAGCCGGACCGGATAGTTTATCTACCGTCGCTTTTTCCTTTACGGGATACCCGGCCACAACGCCGACGATCTCTCCATCCCAGATCACGACGCGGAGGTATTTCCCATCAAAATAACTACCTCCAGCCTGAACCATTTTGACAATGACCTCCACGGTGTTATTTCCGTAGACGAGTGGGTTGATCTGTTCATCAGAGCGAGCAATCAAATCGGCCACCAGAGAAACATCGTGCTGAGCCGCGTCAAAGGCAGCGAAATGGATATTCGACATTCTTGTTAACCTCCCATTGCTTCTTGGTATTTTGTAGCAGCAGGCCTGCAGGTTTTCCTGCATAACCTTGGGCCCAGGGGTCCTAGCCTTTCATCGGACGCCGAGGGCGTTCGTTCTTAAGAGTTGTCCGCAGCGAATGCAGCGGTGCAAGCTAGGACCATCTTTGTTTTCCGCAGTTCCGAGCACACACAGGCCTAACCCCTCGGTGAAAATGCAGCTAAAGCGATTTCGCGTCTCTTGTTAAGCACTCGCCAGGATACTTGACGAATAGGTTTCTAGAACAGCAGACCGGCTGTTGCTCCGGCGGCTCCAGCACTGTAGAGAATCATTTCCCACTGGAACTTCCAGAAAACCTTCTTGTTGAAGTACCTCGGTTTCATGTAGACAAAACCTTCGATGTTGTCCGAGCACGGGCTGGCACAACCGACGTGGGTATAGACGAAGAAGAGACCGAAGAAGAAGAGAAGACGCATGGCCAGGCTGACGTCACCCAAGACAGCTAAGACCGGGTAAAGAACGATGGACATCAGCAATCCTCGCAGCAGTTGGGCCGGGAAGAACCAGCGGCTCACGTGAGCCAAGTCATCCTTCTCCGCCACGTCTC
>PWMW01000314.1 GCA_003559095.1 Clostridiales bacterium
ACGGCAGACATGTTCAAAGCGGGTGCAGCGTGTGACGATGCAGTCGGACGTGGGGTTGGTGGTATATATGCGAAAAAAAACCCACACAGCGGTGCATGGCATACATGGGTTGCCAACCACGGTCCATTCGATCTTCCGTTCAGATGCCTAGTTCCGGACGTAGTGGATGGTTTGATAATGGGTTCAGGGCGCAGCATTAGTGCAGAGAATCCCAGAATTTTGCGACTGATGGTTCACACAATGGTGGTTGGTCAAGGAGCAGGTGCCGCTGCGGCCGTTGCCGCTTTGTCTGGAGTCGCTGTGAGAGACACGGATATAGCACGTGTACAGGAAGCGCTGGGTAAGCAAGGGGTCGCTGTTGGTCGATGAACGACGCGCAATCTGTCTGCTTGAGTGTGAGATTTTCTTGGCACGATCGAGGCGCTTTACTAGAGGATCGCCACCCGCTGGTGAAGGGTGCACAGGTCTGGCGAATGAGGGGCAATCAACTGGAGAATGGCATTTTGGCAAAAAGTGACGTGAATCCCGGTGCTGTTATGGCCTACGAAGTCGGATTCGTTAGTCGCTGCCATCGAGGGTCCTACGGTACGCCTAGATAGAAAGAGGGTATATACGCACGAACGATAGTTACCTGTGAACCCGTCGCTTTGCCATGATTACGGAAGGAAGTGAGGACTTTGGCGAATTGTCCGCCTTTCATGCTCGGAGTTGATGTGGGGACAAGCAGCGTAAAGTGTGTTCTAATAGACGCTAACGGAGTCACCGTTGCCCAGCGCAGGGCACCGTATCCCACGCAATTCCCCCAACCAAGGTTCGCTGAACAAGAACCGGATCATTGGGTTGACGCCGCATTTCAGTGTATCAAGAGTATCACGAAAGCCTTCCCAGATCTGGCCAAGAACATTGAATGTATAGGGTTGAGTGGTACAGCCCACACAGCCGTTTTGCTTGATGCTAGTATGAAGCCCATTAGGGCCGCTATTTTGTGGAAAGACCAACGAAGTGAGGAGCAGGTGGAATACCTTGAGCGCGAACATGGTGACGACATAGAGAAAATATGCCTCAATCGAGCCAATTGCACCTGGACCTTGCCACAACTGCTCTGGCTCAAGACGCATGAATGGGAAATTTACCAGAAGATTTGTTTCTTGATGATATCCAAAGACTACGTTTTGTTCAAACTGACAGGCGTATTTGCCACGGATTTCAGCAGCGCCGTTAGTACCCTATTGGTCGATGCATCCTCACGAACATGGTCAGCTAAACTGTTGGATATAGCTGGTCTCAGTTCGTCATCGCTGCCTCCAATCATGGACTCTACCGACGTCGTTGGAACAGTTCAGTCATCCGTGGCCAGGAGTCTAGGACTCAACGATGGTGTGAAAGTGGTCGTTGGATCGCTAGACTCAGCCGCAGAGCTTTTCGGAACGGGAGCCATTGAGCCAGGCACTGGCATGATCCGGTTGGGTACCGCTGGGGGTGTAATGGCTGTAACAGCCGGCCCGAAGCCTAACCCGATGTTGCTGGCTTACCCACACATCATACAGCCGCTATGGTATGTCCAGGCGGCCACGAACTCGTGTGGAACAGCCATTAACTGGGTCAAGAGCCTTTTGGTCGATCAAGAACGGATCGACGAGCCCTTCGCAGTTCTGGAAGAATGGGCGTCTAGGAGTCCATTGGGATCGAATGGAGTAGTGTTTCACCCATATCTCTTAGGTGAGAGAGTGCCCTATTGGGATCCATCTTTGAAAGCCAGCTTCACGAACGTGTCAATTGGTACAGAAAGGGCCGACTTCATCCGGGCGGTTTTCGAAGGAATCGCGTTCTCATTGCGTGATTGCTACGAATATCTTCGCGATCATGAGTACGAAATGACCCAACTCAAGTTAGCAGGCGGCGGTGCCCAGAGCCCATTGCTTGTCAAGATCATCGCAGATGTCATTGGCTGTGACATTGTAGCCCTAACTGAAGCTGACTCAGCCCTTGGCGCGGCATTCGTAGCAAGCTACGCTTTGGGAATCCAAACGGACCGGAACGGAGTGCAGACGACCCAGGGCGCGATAACGAAGTATCCATACGACGATGGCAATTCTCAGGCGTATAGCCGAATCTACCAGGCCTATAAGGATATTCAGCGTTCGTTGGCGGGGATCTACCACCGATACCGCGACTGAAGTGAGTTGACGTCAACGTGAACGATCGGTAGGCAGTGGAAGGTCGCAAAACAACAGACCACATAGTGTCATTGTGGACGATGTTAAGGTCGACCGCCAACATCCATTGTGTCCAAGTTGAGGCTGACCCATGCATAGGCCCCGATGTCTGTCAACATTCGATGCAGGCAATCGTTTACGACGTTTCCAGGTCGTTTGCGGATCTGGCTGAGGTACAACTCGTGAGCGCTAACGGATTCCGAATACGATGTGGAGGTGGCAGCGAGAACAAGGATTTGCGCAAACACCTGTGACGAGCGGGGATGAACCAACGCGCGTTTGTGAGTCTGTGATGGCGGAGTAATGGCTCCACATTCTTCCTCAGCCACACTAGGTTAACCGGGCTTATCAAGCCGTTGTTGGAGAAGACTGACCAAGTTCCAAAACGACCAAAACAGCAAGCTTCGGTCATATCCGAATACAATCAATTACTACATAAAGGACTTTGGAAGTGAGGGATATTGGTGGACAAGAGGGAACTACAAGATGCATTTCGAGCGATGTTGCTGGAGCGAGAGTCACAACCCGGAGACAAACTGGAAAGTGAGCTGGAATTGGCCAAACGGTTCGGCGTTTCCAGAAATGCCATGCGAGAAGTTATCCTCTATCACTGTCAAATGGGATTGCTTGAGCGGACCAAGAACCGTGGTACCTTCATCAAGACCATTGACCCATACCATATCCGTGAGGAGTTGGCATTCCGGATGAACTTCTCCGGCTTTGAGCCAGCGGAGTTGAAAGAAACAAGGCTCTACTTGGAGACAGCTATCGTGCCGTTGATTGCCAAACGTATCTCACCGTCCGACATCGAGGCGCTGCGTTCCAACATATCTAGTATGGAACAGAATGTCAGTACACCTGAGGTTGCTGATGAGCTGGACCGTGATTTTCACCTGCGGCTGCTGCAGGTATGCAATAACAGGACTCTTGACCTCTTCTCGCAGGTCATATACCTGCTCTTTAGGAAACGTTATCGGCTTAGGTTCTGGACGCCAGAGGCCATGGAGCGGTCCATCGATTTTCACAGGAGAATTCTGGACGCGGTAGTCCGTGAAGACGTGAAAAAGGCTCAGGATCTGCTGCGGGAGCACATCATCCCTACCTAGAGCTTTTTAAGAGCAGCTTTGCTTCAGTTTGAAGATCGGTGAAGTGGACTGCAGTCTGAGCGACTGAAAGGATCTGGTACCGGTCTCCTTTCGCCAATGGCCGTGTAGAATCCTAGGAGCTTGGAACTCCAAGGCAACTTAGCGAGCGTCATCGAAGGGATTGAGAGTATGCTATGGCTAAAGGACATTCTTGAGGAAAAACCCATCGCATGCGGAATCTGGCTGTCCATGGGGTCCCATATTGTGGCTGAAATCGCGGGCTTGGCAGGCTTTGATTGGGTACTGCTGGACTTGGAACACGGTTTGGGGGGGGAAGGCGAGACCCTTCATTGTCTGCAAGTGTTAGCACGCGCTAATACCGCAGTGGTGGTTCGCGTTCCAAGCGTTCATAGCGATCTGATTAAGCGAGCCCTTGATTTTGGAGCGTCAGCGATCATGGTTCCAATGGTCGAGACTCGCGATGACGCAGAAGGTTTCGTGTCTCTTCTGAAATACCCACCGCAAGGGATTCGTGGTCTCACAGCGTCAAGCAGAGCCTCTGACTTTGGCCATAGCTTCCAAGACTATTTTGCGGATGCCAACACCAAAGTTGGTGGTATCGTGCAAGTTGAAACTCCGCAGGCCGTCACGCAAGCCGCGGCGTTGGCTGCTTTGGACGGTGTTGACGCTTTGTTTGTCGGACACAGCGATCTCAGTCTAGCCCTTGGCTGTTATGGTGACCTTAGAGCACCTGAACTGCAGCGAGCTGAGGACTTAGTATTGGAGGCCTGCTCGCTCCACGGAAAGCACGCTGGGATGCTCTTGAAACCCGGCAGTGATATATCGTCGTATGTGGCCAAGGGATTCACGTTAATCGCAATGGGTACCGACATTGGATGTCTCAAGTCGGCCTTCAGCAGCTTGGTTCAGGGTTACCGACAGATCCGTTAGCGGAGGTAGGTCCCAGCTGACTCCTATGTGCCGTATTTTCTTCATGCTATTCGTTCAACGATCTTTCGCGGCCTTAAGCTGTCTCAGGAAATGAAGTCAGCGTATGATTTTCGGTTTGTTCTAAGCGTGCCCAAGCCGTTCGGAGGAAGATAGGGGTCGGATTCGATGATCCAACAAAACTGATGCGAACGGCCATACATGTCGTACAAGCAGGTGTTACTAAATTCGCCTCTGAGAGGGGCATTGGAAGGAATGGTGATGATGAGTTTATTGGCGACGCATCGGTTCCGCGTTATTCCTGAGGACATACCGAATCACGGCATTTTGTTTGTGGATCACGAAAAGACAGGCCGTTCTGGGCATGGAGGCAACTGCCTAACTCAGTGCAAGAATGGTGACATTATCAGCTTCAACAGCAATGTTGATGGCGATGTCTATCGGGGTCATGGTGTAGGCGGATGGTCCGAATATAGGATCTCTCGGGACTTAGGCAAGACCTGGGGGGATCCGATAGTGCTAGATTACTCTCGACAGGTTTGGGAAGGTGATCAGTATTTTTCGGCCTTGATTGTTTCATTGATCACAGCACCTAACGGCACTCTTGTGGCGGTTGCTGCTCGTTTCAAGAACGAGCGTTGGGTCAAGCAGGCTCCTCCCGTCTATTTGCTCAGTCACGATCATGGGCGAACCTGGGGCAGCCCCAAGGAAATGGACGCCAACGCCACTCTCTATGATCTCGCACTCACCTTTGATGCGGCGTTTGTTTTCGAGGATACGGTCTACGTTATGTTTTTTGGGGACATCATTGATATGGACTTGGGAGTCTATTCGCTTTACGCGTCTGAAGATAACGGAGAAACTTTCACTAGAAGAAGTGTGCTTCCCTTCGATCCCGCGAATTACTACTCGACCGCTGGTGTGTTGGATGACGGAAGTTTCGTTGCTTACTCATATCCGGCTAAAGGTGAGCAAACCGATGAGCACAACATCCCGTACGTCATAAGCAGCGATCAGGGGCACACTTGGTCGGAAGTGAAGACAACCTATTTCGCCCAGAGAATCCGCAATCCGCAGATGTCAGCGAAGATCGGTGATCTCTATTTTCTCCACGGTCGGAGTGGGAGTTATGGACCGAATCGAGGCAATTTCGTCCTTTATTCATCGACAGATGGTATCAACTGGGATGAAGGAACATTGCTGTACCGCGGATCAAAGGGGACAGATTGCTATTCTGGCAACGCTGCTGTTCGAAGTCCTGGTTCGCACGGGCCGGACAAGCTACTTATTCAGTCCAGCATTGGCTACGATGACACAGCTAGAGTAAATACCCGGCAGTGGTGGATAGAACGCATTGACAGCTGATCAAGGGCCCAGAGAAGCGAAGGCATCTCCATAACGCGATGTCGTTGGAAGCCCATCTACTTCAGCAAACAACGTAAGCGTGAGACCCGATCCACCGGTTGCTATTCTTGTTGAGGGGAGTCAATGCGGGCACGGATTGCAGTTGTTTGATAACTGACCGTTGAGCGGCATTGTCAGCATGCTGGCCCCGGCATGGCGGTAGGCTATCGGCTATCACAGGTGTATATGGCAGTCAGTCCTACCGATCTGCGGAAGCAGACCGATGGGCTGGCTGTCATCGCGCGTGGGCTTTGAGGGCAGTCCGTGATGATCTTGTTCATGTTTCGCCTCCTGGTTAGGAAGGGCACCATTCTAACCGGTTATTTCTAGAAGGATAGGTTATCGGAAGAACCACTTTTGTTATGGAAATAACAGCCCATGTGGAGCTGTGTACGGACCTCACCTCTGTGCACTTGGACAGCCAGCACAGTGCCGTATTCGTTTGCGGCGGCAATACGTTCAAGCTGCTGCACGAAATTCGGCAATCCAATTTCGCGGAACAACTGCGCGCCTATTTGAAGGCTGGTGGTGTCCTTTATGGAGGTTCCGCTGGTGCCATCGTATGCGGTAGGACCATCGAAACAGCTTTGTGTGCCGATTGTAACCGAGT
>PWMW01000377.1 GCA_003559095.1 Clostridiales bacterium
CAGAGACGTAAACACCAAAGGTTGCCGGCCGTCGAACTGCAGATGAGCTGCCGTTTACCCGGTGGACCGAATGGTTTCCCTCGAAGGAAGCCGAGTGGCATCCTTGCGAATGCTGTCTTATTAAGGGACGGAGAAACCGCATGTAACGTGTTCGGAATGATGGGATGCGCCGATGAATGCTCTATCCAGAGGGATTGGGCAGACCGTCGGTGCATCCTTGTCTGTCCGCATTCTGTAGACCGTAGTAGACCACATGAAGGAGAGGAGAATGAGGGCGACACGTTGGACGAGCAGCTTCCTGTCCAGGACCGTCTCGGACGATACCAGCATCCGACGCAGGCTTAACCTCTCCTTGAGATTTTCCAAAGTTCTCTTGCTCAGGCCCTTGTTCCGGTAAATTTGCAGGGCTTCTTTCGGATCCTTGACGACATTACTGATGAGCTTGAAGCAACCATGGTATTGCTTGGCTTCGGCTATGGCGGACTCATCGGACTCCACTCGGACTTACTTAGGTGAGGCCATCGTCTATTGTCTCAACCAATGGTCTGCCCAGAATATTTCATGGCAGGTTGCGCAGTCAGCAGTTCTGCGTCGTTGAGATATCGCGAACGAGTGCATGTTTCAGTGTTACTCGATGTCGGGCAGCCCCTTTCCAGTCCGAGTTGGAGAGTTGTCCCGCCATAGACGTCGGCCATGTGGTAGTATGTGCCATCGAGAGCAAAGACCGGAGCACTGTGTGTTGGGAAATGAACAGCAAGGGCTAGAAGACAAGATACATGGTTAGAGGATTATGTACGATTCCGAAGCACCAATTTCTGCCTAAGAATCTCTGCTGATGTGTAACGACATATGCGTTACAATGTTATCAAGGGGATGATTGGTATGGAAAAAAATGCGACGCTGAATTTGTGGGTTAATGCTGATGTAAAAAAAGAGCTGAGAAGGTCCTTTCACAACTCGGCATGCCTATGTCGACACCAATAGATATGTACCTGAACCAGATTGTGATGACCGGCGGAATACCTTTTGCTGTAACACTACCGAAAGCGCCGGCATCCGTAAACGCCGATTTGATGACAATTGATGATATTCATGCCACGTTACAGGAAGGGTACAGCGATATCGAGAAAGGTAATGTGCATGATGCAGCCGTTGCCTTTGGGAGGTTTCGGAAGACACACACATGAAGCAGTATAGGATTCAGATTACTGACAAGGCGCTTTCCGATATGGAAGAAATCTAAAACCATATCGCCGAGCAGCTAAAGGCGCCCGACGTGGCAATGGCACAGTATAACAGAATAGCTGATGCAATCGAAACTCTTGATATATTCCCGGAACTTGTGAAGGGCATGGATTCAACGGAAGAACGCGCGTTGGAACTAAGGCAGATGGCAGTGGATAACTTCTCGGTATTCTGCCACATCCGAGAAACGAGAGTAATCATTACGAATGTTTTGCACAGTGCCAGCGATATGGCCAAGCGTTTACGTGATTCCTGACGACCACAAGCAAATGAAGATTCTATCGGAGGACTTGATCGACCCGAGTTCTCCGGCCACCGGCAAGGCGTATACTAAGACGGCGTGCCGGGCCTCCTCCAGAGCTTTTCCTGAGTCGGGAAACCTGTGATAACTCGCAGAGCGAAGGCTTCTCTGCTAACTTGAAAAAAGAAGCCGTTCATCAGCTCGGCTGCAGGTTGGCGAGGATTTCTGGCAGTCGTACAAGGACCGGATTGACACCGGCGTCTTCCCCGACCCATACAAGCGTCAGCCCTTAGAAATCGGGAAGGCTCGCCGAGCCATCACCCAGTTTGCTAAGGCTTCGGACCGTGAAGAAGACGTACTGGACTTGATGCTTCATTTCGTCGAATGCGGTACCGAGTTCACCGCCAACCATGGCGACATCAGTGGCAAATTCTACGAGAGCATGATCGCCATGTTTGAACGATTCGCGAATAAGCTGGAGAAATCGTCATCCAAGGTCAAGGCATCCTTCCGAGAGCGAGCCTATGATGTTGTGAACATGGCAGCTGTTGTGGGCTGGGGATACCATGAGGCCTCGACAGCGCTCTATGATCAGGCATATCCCGAAGATGGCAGCGGCCTTGACGGCTAGCGGGGGGAGCAGTATCGTCATGTACGGCAACCTAATCTATTTGACGTGCGGTCCTGCTCAATCGTCAGGGCCACGTCCACGTTGATCGCTGCCGATTTCTGAAGTCGGCCGAGGCGTCTCTGCAGCCCTGGTTGTATCCTTTGCTGCAACCGCAAGTGTATCTATAGTCGTATCAACGGTTGCTCTCCGAGCGAATATAAACGCCGCTGTCATCACCAATCTTCATGGGAGGTTGGGTGCCCCGCAACTCTGTGTAATTGTGATATTGCGAACAAGCGAATGTTTGCGTGTTTTTTGGTGTCTGGTAAACCCTTTCCCGTCCAAGATAGATAGTATTGATTTTTTCTGACACATGGAAACACTCTACAATGACAATGGAAGTGGTTTTAGCAGCAAGTTATCCGAGAAATGGTCTCCACTGCCATGGTCATGTACCTAGGGAAGGCTGTAGAAACAGGAGATGTTCATGACATTCTGAAATACCCGAGACACCCGTATCCGAAGGGACTGTTGCGGTCTATTCCTCAGATCGGTTTAAAGGAAAAGTTAGCTCCTATTCGAGGTTCTGTTCCGAGTATGCGTTCGCTGCCGAAGGGGTGCTGCTTTCCAAACGCTGTAACAATGCCTGGGAAATTTGTCACGAACAACAACCGCCAATGATTGAGGTGAAGCCGGGGCATTGCACAATGTGCCGGTTGTATGCGTAGAATGTCCTGAGAACACTGATGCAATAAGCATGCTCGAGACAACCTTATGTTACCATCCTAGGAGGAACTCCATGAGCGCAACCTACGATTTATTTCGCAGTCTTCGTAAGATTACGCCTTGTATTGACGGATTGAGAAGGAATTTGCTCCGAGAAGGAACTCCCGAAAGAGCATACTTCTTTGACCTGGGTGTTGCTGAGAACGTCAAAGACGAGATCGCCCAGTATATGCGATGCAGTGGCGACCAAAGGATTGAAGGTGCGTTGCAGAGGGAGGTTGCTGTCTATCGCCATCTCGGATATGATGTCTTTCGAACTCGCTTGCCAAATGCCGGGAGGTTCGAAACGTCTGTAGTCAAAGGCGAAGGGGCGAATAGTTACCCCGGGGTTATACGTTCTTGGGAAGATTTCGAGTGCTTTGATTGGCCAAGGGTTAGAGACGTGGATTTTGCTCCATTAGAGTGGTTTGAAAAGAATCTTCCATCGGATATGGGCGTCACTCATACTGTGTGCGTGTGGGAAACGGCTCGGCAAATTCTTGGTTTTGAGAACTTGTGCCTTTGCCTGTACGACCAACCAGAGCTTGTGGATGCTGTCTTTGAAAAAGTAGGCGAATACTACACAGAACTAGCGAAGCACTTAGTGGACTTCGCCTGTGTGTTTAGCCTGTTTGGAGCGGACGATTTGGGCTACAAAACATCGACTTTGCTTCCGCCCGATACGCTCAGACGACTGGTTTTGCCTTGGCACAAGCAATGGGCTACTACAGCGCATAAAGCTGGAAAGCTTTATTTTTTGCACAGCTGTGGTAAGATAGACGCGCTTATGGAAGACTTAATTGTCGATGTGAATGTAGATGCTAAGCATTCTTTTGAGGATGTCATAGAACCTGTTACGGAGGCGAAGCGAAAGTACGGTGATAGATTATCGCTTCTTGGTGGATTGGACGTAGACTTTCTTGCACGAGGTGAGGAGGGGGAAATTAGGACTAAGGTGCGTGAGATATTAGATCAATGCATGCCAGGTGGTGGCTATTGCTTGGGTTCGGGGAACTGGATTACCAGCTACATTCCTTTGTACAACTACCTGGTTATGCTAGATGAGGGACGGAGGTGGTGCGAAAGCTAATCCTTCATCCCCTCAGTAACGAAGAGATTTCTTTCGAGATTGGTTAGTCAACAGTTTCCCCCTTGACCCGAGGACTCTGATGAACGTTCTAGTAGCTGACGAGTTGTTGATAAATGACGAAAGGGTGCATTATACTAATGTGGAACAGTGATTCACAACTATTCAAACTCATGAGAGAAGAACTGTATTCCGCCGTTCTGGGAGACATTATGGATACACATAATCTCTATCACCAGTTCTTACCAGCAAAAATTCAGCCACTGGCGACAACAATGGTTGTGGCCGGTCGGGCAATGCCCGTGTTGGAGACAGATACTTACGGAGGCAATTTAGATAGTTACAAAGAACTTGTCGATAAACCATTTGGACTAATGCTGGAGGCATTAGACGATCTCAAGGAGAATGAAGTGTACATTTGCACAGGGTCATCACCTACCTACGCTTTGTGGGGAGAACTCATGAGTATGCGTGCCAAATGGCTAGGGGCTGCCGGCGCCGTTCTTGACGGATATGCTCGCGATGCAAATGGAATTATTGAGTTAGAGTTTCCCACGTTTTCGTACGGGCGGTATGCACAAGATCAGGCGCCAAGGGGTAAGGTAGTTGACTACAGGGTTCCCATCGAAATTGAAGGTGTGTGTATCCACCCAGGAGACATTATCTACGGGGACTTGGAGGGGGTTCTTGTTATACCGAGACGACTGGAGCAGGAAATCATCGAAAAGGCACTGGAGAAAGCTAAGGGAGAGAAGACGGTAGGAAAGGCTATTCGTGCCGGCATGGCGGCGAAAACAGCATTTGAAAAGTATGGAATACTTTAGGACCTTCGTACCACAATACGGCGACGATCGCGGACGCATGGAATATATTGTAAGATTGAGAGGAGACAGCGACGTGGTGCCGTCACCCTGATGACGACGAAAAACTCGGGGAGGTTCGCGAGCCGGAAGTGTATGAAACCGAGCATCATGTCATTCAGCACCGTTTCGTTACAAGAATGTTCGCCTGTTCTAAGTGCTCTTGGATGCCTTCCGCAACCATGTTTACCATCGGCGCAGAACTGTCATCCCGATAGTAACCGTCAAACGCTTCGTAATACCTTACTCTTTCCGTGAATTTCACATTGATAGGCGGATAGCCATTTGGGAAGTCAACATAAGGTTCAGAGTAAGCCGCCCTGTGCGTCCGTTGCCATCAATGAAGGGATGAGTTCGCTCAAACCGGAGATGGAACAAAGCAGCCTGTTCTATTGGATGACGCTTATCTTTAGCCAGTTCAGCTTTTAGCGTATCGACGCGGGAAAACAGCGCTGCATAGGTCTTGGGAATGTCCATGCCTCGCATAGTTCGGCCATCCACCGGCTTCATGGCTTCCTCCGGAATGAGCCAGGAACGACCTTTTTTGATAGCGCCAAAAACCTTCCCCTGTTCGCACAGCACATGCACACGCCGGTCAGATATCCCCCATTGGGCCGCAAGCCTGTCTAGCGCTGATATACCCCATCGCCATCACCTTGCTCTCGCAGGGAATATACCATGTGCCCGGAATAATGTCTGATCATGTCCTGCTTTATTGAATCACATTATCCCGAAGTGCCTGGAGTGTCGTTTCTGGCGTCATTGAGCATGAAGGCTCTCTTCGTCGACGAGCTGATCGATCTGCTGCCTTCATGGTGCAGACGTCATGGACGACGGCTTGCAGGGCGTTTTTTGACATGTGGAATCGGAACACCAGCGTAATACCGAACAACGATGGTCAATGTGACAATGAACGTCAACCCCAGCATGTATCCTAGGGCGAGGGTCGCCAGACCTAACTGCTGCAGAACGATGCCCGCGGCTGCCAGGAGGAGGAAGAATCCATAAAACCGCTGCAGGTTAGCGCCTTGGATATTGGCCACCGCCCGCGTACCGATGTAGGTGCCCAGAATGGTTCCTACTACGAGCAAGGCTGCGACGACGAACAGAACAGCTCCGGATTGAAGGTAAACGTACGTTCCGAAGCTTGATGAGATCAAAATCACGCCCAAACTGCTTCCAGCGGCCTTGTGCGGCTCCATGTCCAAAACAAGAATGAACAACGGCACGAGGACAAAGCCGCCACCAACGCCCATGAGACCTTGAAGAAACCCGACAAACAGCGCAATGGCCAACAAGCTCCATAACGAGTAGGAACGTCCGGCTGCGATGGGGATGCGGGGAGGCAGTTCGCGAAAGCGTTGTGACCAGCCGATACCTGCACTTGGTTCAGCGTCCCCTTTCTTTCTGA
>PWMW01000352.1 GCA_003559095.1 Clostridiales bacterium
ACACAGTCGTTAAGCCTTCCAGCGGTGATGGTACTGCTGCAGCTCGCAGTGGGAGAGTAACTCGCTGCCAGGAATACTTTCCACCCGCAGGACATTCCTGCGGGTTCTTTTTGCGCGCAGCCATGGGAATCAATTCCAGATACCTTAGATGGAAGATAATTCCATACACCCGCCCGTCGAAAAACGTTCCTTCGATCTCGGTAAACTGCACAAGATAATACAAAAATCCCATAAGGACCTACAAGAAGTTCAGCGGAATATGTAGTAATGTCTTAGTGAAGCATGGTTTTGAACCAGCCCATAAGATGTATCGACTTTCTGCTAGATACTCATGGATACGGTCCTCGTCCGGCTTCGAATTGACCAGCCCTGTTATTCCGAATGGTGGTGATATGAGTGCCCGATACTCGCTTTGAAGTGGTGTACACAGCCAGTCTGTGTTCGTCTTGCCACATTAAGTTGACACACATTCGCGATCTGCTGCGGGAAGTTTGTGCAACACTCCCGGATGCGCAATGGCAAGAACGACGATTAACCACAAAAGAAGAAATATCGACCTTCAGTGCGTGCGCCGCGAGTTCTGAACTATCTTGGCCGGCGGTGTTGGTCAACGGAAAGCTTCTCTCCGCCGGAACTATTCCGTCATTGGCGGACATCCACACGGCGGTCGGCGAAGGAGCAGTTAGCGACATTGAGGACAACACATAACAGAAACGGAGGTAACCGAAGATGACAAGACGAGACATATTGCTCGCAGCTCTCCGGAATGAAACAGTGGAACAGATTCCCTGGGTTCCCTTTGTTGGTTGTCACGGCGCATATCTACAGGGTGTTACGGCTACCGAGTATTTCAACTCTACTGAGTTACTTGTGAAGGGTGCGCATTTGGCATATGAAAAATACGCTCCTTTTGGACTACCAGCGTTTTTTGATCTGCAAGTGGAGGCAGAGGCCTTGGGCTGCGAAGTAGAGTATGCTGATGAGAATCCTCCTTCCGTGAAATCGCACCCGCTGGCGGACTGTCGTGATGTAACCAAGATGCGGGTTCCTTCACCAGCGGATGGCCGGCTTCCCATTGTTCTTCCTGCCATTTCCGAGATCGCCAGAACGCTGGGCGACAAAATCGGGATCTATGGCCTCGTGACCGGACCTTTTACCTTGGCTCTGCACCTCCGTGGGACCAATATTTTCTACGATATGATCGACGATCCCGAGTATGTCCATGAACTGATGTCATTCTGCGCTGAAGTCGGTCAGAGGGTCAGTGCCATGTATATCGAGGCAGGGGTGGACGTGATTGCCCTTGTGGATCCCATGACATCCCAGATTTCGCCAAGTGACTTCGAGAAGTTTGTGTCGCCCTATGCGACTGGTATTTTCGCTGCCGTACGTTCGTTAGATACGTTATCATCATTCTTCGTCTGCGGTAATGCCAAGAACAACATTGAAGCCATGTGTCAGTGCCAACCAGATAATGTATCCATCGATGAGAACATTCCTCTGGAGTATGTGAAGGATATCTGCAACCGCCATGGGATTTCCTTTGGAGGTAATATCAAACTGACCTTGTCGATCTTGTTCGGAACCACTACAGACTGCATCCGGGATGCCATGAACTGCATGCACATTGGAGGCAATACTGGCTTTATTTTGGCCCCCGGTTGTGACCTCCCCTTCGACTCCCCGGAGGAAAACCTCAAAGCCATCGCCGCCGTCGTTGAGGGCAATGTCACCGATCTGCACTCGGAAGACGATGTTCTAGAGGGTGTTGATGTGGAGGTGCCTGATTACGCCAATGAGCGCCAGGTTATTGTGGACGTGATAACCCTAGATTCAGCGTCTTGTGCACCCTGCCAATACATGGTGGAGGCCGTGGCCCGCAATGTGGCGCGATTTGATGACAAAGTCATCTTTCGGGAGCACAAGATCAAGAACAAAGAATCTGTGGTGCTCATGAAGAAACTCGGTGTGAACAATATTCCCACAACGGTAATCGATGGCGTTGTGCGCTTTGTCAGCCTGATCCCCGATGAACAGCGGTTAGCTGCGGAACTGCAGAACGCGATTGACCAAAAAAGCCGGTAGCTGCCGAAGAACCATTGGTTGGTCAAAGGCCCCTTGAGCATTGTTCGGGGCATTGGTGTTCTGATTATGCGAACCATGCGACACCCTTTTGGTGAGGGCACTTCTTTGGTGCGGCCAAACCAAAAGGGTGTCCTTTTTACTCCAACCACACGGTCTCTGCCGAGGCTCCGCAGAGGACAGTTTGCTGGACAGCACACCTTGGAGTAACGTTTGGAAAAAATATCCTTCTACCAGGTTCCTGGAAAAAATATCCTTCTACCAGGTTGCTGGAAAAAATGCCTGTGTAGAACCGGAAGCAGAGTCGTGAATCTGTTGAGAAATGCCGGTTTCGCGAGGTTGTGTGAAATTGGTATAAACATTGCCGAACGTCCTTGACACCGGATATGGCCCGTGCTATAGTTGGTTCAACGCTTTTGTCCGCACTGTGCGGACAGGTGTCCGTGTTTTGTGTTAGGGATACATAGGGTGTGCCTCGGACAGGCCGCTCAGTTGGAGGGTAGGCTATGGTGGATAAGAATCGCTTTATTATTTTGAGTGTGGAAGCGGCTCCCGACGTCTATGTCAAGGTTCTGGAAGTTAAGGAAATGCTGCAGGCGGGAAGTTATGCTGGGGTGTCGGAGGCCGTCAAGGCGGCGGGCATTAGCCGCAGTACCTATTACAAATACTGCGATCATGTCTTTCCTTTGGCTGAGAGTGCGATGGGCAAGCGGATTACCATCGCGCTTCAGTTATCCCATGAGTCTGGAGTCTTGAGCCAGTTTCTCAAAGCCGTTGCCGAGATGAATGGTAACATCATGACCATCAGCCAAGAGGCTCCCCTCAATGGCATGGCCAATGCATCCATTACCTTCGACATCAGTGAAATTCGCTGCAGTTTCGATGAACTGATGGATGCTCTGCGTAACTCACCAGGTGTGAAGAAACTCAATATTGTGGCCATGGAATAACTGCTAGCACAAGCTTATTGGGGAATTCCGGGGTACGAAGGGCAATAGAAGAGGCGGTGGACATGTTGAAAAAGGTCGTGGTATTGGGTCATGGAACAGTAGGTTCTGGTGTGGTGGAACTGGTAGAACGGAACAAGGACTATTTGATGGAAAAGTATCAACAGGAGTTCGCTATTACCGGAATCTTAGTTCGGAACCTGCAAAAGCATTGGGGGAAGGGAAAGGATCATCTGCTCACAGACTCTTTCGCCAAAATCTTGGATCAAGAGCCGGACATTGCCGTGGAGGTCATGGGCGGAATTCAACCGGCTCGGACTTATGTGCGTACGTTGCTGGATCGCGGAGTAAGTGTAGTTACCGCTAACAAGGATCTTATCGCTGAACATGGCCTGGAGCTGTTGCAGGCTGCTCAGGCCAGTGGGGCAGTTCTTCACTTCGAGGCATCGGTTGGCGGTGGAATTCCTGTCATTAAGCCCTTTCGCGAGTCCCTTAAAGGCAATCGGATCCGCTCGATCATTGGCATTGTCAATGGTACGACGAATTTCATTCTTTCCAAAATGTACGACGAGGATTTGACGTATGAGGAAAGCTTAAAGCTGGCACAAGAAGCCGGATTTGCCGAGGCTGATCCAACGTCTGATGTTAAGGGCTATGATGCTGCTAGGAAGCTGGCGATTTTGTCATCCATTGCCTTTGATAAAGCTATCTCGTGGCAGCATATGGGCTGCGAGGGGGTTCAGGATGTGCAGGCGGCCGATGTGGCCAATGCCCGGGCCGTTCAATGCAAGATTAAGCTTCTGGCTATTGCCCTGCGCAGCGGCGAGAACATTCATTGTTCCATCCGGCCTGCGCTTGTGGATCGGCACAGCTTTTTGGGCCATATTGACGGCGAGAACAATGCCATCGAAATCGAAGGTGATGCCGTGGGCAAGGTGATGTTCACCGGTGCTGGCGCTGGGAAGCTGCCCACAGCCAGCGCTGTGTACGGCGACCTGCTGGATGTGTTGTCTGACAAGGCTAATGGCATTCTGCCGTTGAACAGCGATATCGACTATCAGTTGATTCCATACTACAATGCACCGACGCAGTGGCTGGTGCGGCTGCGGGTGAGCCATATCCAGGATACTGTGGATCTGATCCTTTCCAGCTTTGCGGATCATGCGCTCCAGCTTCACCACCTGAACTCCAGAGACAATTTGTTTTTCTTGGTAGAGACCGATGATGAACGGCAGTTGCTGCAGAAGCTGGCTCCGCTTCAGGCCAGTGCCAGTATTGAAGAAATCCGTCACTTTCTTATCTATCGTTAGGGGGAGCGTTCGTGTACAGGGGACTCATACATCGTTATCGTGAATATCTTCCGTTGGACGCTGCTGGCCCAGTTGTGACGCTGCATGAAGGAAATACACCTTTGGTGCGCGCTGAAAACCTTGAGCGCCGGTTACCCGGGATTGAGATCTATCTGAAGTTCGATGGTCTCAACCCCACCGGCTCCTTCAAGGACCGCGGAATGACCATGGCGGTCAGCCAAGCGCTGGCCGAGGGCTCCCAGGCGGTTATCTGCGCTTCGACGGGTAATACATCGGCCTCAGCGGCCGCGTATGCAGCGCGGGCAAACATGAAAGCATTCGTCTTAATTCCAGACAACAAGATCGCCATGGGCAAACTGGCCCAAGCCGTGGCCTATGGGGCGGATATCGTGCCCATTGCCGGCAACTTCGATCAAGCTTTGGAGTTAGTGCGTAAGCTGGCTGATCAGGAGCCGGTAACGCTTGTGAACTCTGTGAACCCCTTTCGGATTGAAGGCCAAAAGACAGCGGCCTTTGAGATAGTGGACGATCTAGGAGCGGCTCCAGATTATCTCTGCATACCCGTGGGGAATGCGGGCAACATAACGGCCTATTGGAAGGGGTTTCAGGAGTATCATGCCCTGGGGAAATGCCACAAACTGCCCCGTCTTTTTGGTTTCCAGGCCGCTGGTGCGGCTCCCATGGTCTTGGGACACCCGGTACAGGACCCGGAAACCATTGCCACGGCGATTCGTATTGGCAATCCTGCCAGTTGGCCGCAGGCGGCGGCGGCTCTCGACGAGAGCTCTGGTCGCATTACTGCGCGCACCGACGAGGAAATTCTCGAAGCCTATTCGCTGTTGGCGAGCACTGAAGGCATTTTCGCTGAGCCAGCCAGCTGTATTTCCGTGGCTGGGCTTATCCACTCCTATGAAGAACATCTTATTCCCACGGGCTCGAAGGTCGTCTGCGTTCTCACGGGGAATGGTCTGAAAGACCCGGATACGGCCATTGCCCTGAGCAGTGCTCCTGCCGTCGTCGATGCGGATTATGACGCCATTGCCCGCTTGGTTCTTGAGGGTATGTCGTCATGATTACGGTGCGAGTGCCTGCTACTACGGCTAATTTCGGGCCCGGATTTGATTCATTGGGGGCGGCGCTGAACTTGTTCAATGAGTTTTCGGTGGAGGCCGTGAACGGCATCCATGAGTTCTACTGGTGTGGGTCGGATGTGGCTGCTTGTGACGAGGACAATCTGGTGCTGCGAGCTCTGCGACGTGCATTCGCCACCCGTCAATATCATTGTTCGGGGTTTCGGATCCGTACTCAGCGCTGCGATATACCTATGAATCGAGGTTTGGGCAGCAGTGCGTCCGCCATTGTGGCGGGCCTTTTGGCTGCAAACGCATTGATGGGTCTGCCGCTCAGCCACTCCGAGTTGGTGCGGTTGGCGGTGGAGATGGAAGGCCATCCAGATAACGTGGTACCCTGCTTAGAAGGCGGGCTGCGGGTTGCTGTCTGTGAGGAGGATGGCACTGTGGTATCTGCAGAGATTCCGGTGGCAGCCGGGCTTGAGTTTGCTGTCCTCATTCCGGAGTTTGGACTGCCGACGGCTCAATCTCGAGGCATTCTGCCTCGTGTCTATGCTGCTGAGGATGCCGTGCACAATGTGAGCCGGACCGCGCTTTTGGTGGCATCGCTGTTCAATGGCCAGTTTGACCATCTCCAACTGGCTTTGCAGGATAGGATGCATCAACCGCAAAGGATGCCGCTGATTCCAGCTGCCGGTGAGGTGATGATGGCCTGCAATGCGGTGGGATCATTAGGGCAATACATAAGCGGCGCTGGTCCCACAATTGTGGCTTTTATGC
>PWMW01000122.1 GCA_003559095.1 Clostridiales bacterium
AACTTGCAGATGGCTGCGACCACGGTGTGATCCAAGCCACCCAAGGACGCGGTGGGAGCCTCCAGCACATCACTGGACACGCTGAGAACCTCCGACACTTCATTCACCAAGTAGCCTACCTGGACACCGGCTCGCTCGGCAATCAGGATTTTTCGTTCCCCTGTCTCAACATCAAGACAACTGACCCCAAGCTGTTCTGCCAGGTCCACAATGGGAATCACTAGACCCCGCAAGTTCAATACGCCCTTAATATGCGCAGGCACGTTAGGAACTCGGACAACTCGTGCTTCTTTGATAATCTCCCGCACCACCTGTATGGAGATGCCATACTCATCCTCGCCAATGGTGAAAACCACCAACTGCTCTGTACCGTTCACGTGATCCAAACTCAATTTCCTCCCTCCCAAACATCATCAATATACCGCTGTTTATCGCTGATTATCAGTAATGACCCTTTCCCTCACAGCAGTCATGTTGAGTCTCTCCTTCGTTTCATCGGACGGCTGGTCCCACCACTTGAGCCCCTTGGTACTTTCACTTGGGAACGCTCGTTCCAGAAGTCCCATGACTCGGTCCTTATGGGCGATCCAGGGATATTTTCCGCTTCTGCTGTCAGTCCAACTCACAATGTCGAACACAAAAACGACGACCCGCTGGGTGCGGATCGTCTATATCCCTCAAAATCTAGGTTCAGAAGGAAAACGACATTTTCTGGACAAAGAGACAAAGATAGGAAACGCGCAAATGGTACACACAGGAGGCGATGAAGTGTGATTGGCAGAAGAACCGCGTGGCACCAGCTGCTGGTGTTGTGGTTGCTCGCTGGAGCAGCCCTAGGAACCACCGTTGGCGCAGTTGATTCTTGGGACGGCACTTGGCAGCTGGCAGGATGGGTGGGTCCCTATCCTACTTCAGTCGTTTTGGAGGCGGAAAACTTACGCGTCCAGGGAACTTACAGCTATGAGCGATTCCCAGGGACCATTCCGCTGCTGGGGATTGTTGACCGTTCAGGAGCGCTGCTCATGTTTGAACTGGATGAAGACCATTACCGAACGGGAACCTTTGAGGGCATTTTGAGCGCCGGCGGGTTTTCCGGCCACTGGACAGATCGCGACGCAAAACGACTATTGGCCGTTCAGTGGGACACCATTGCCCGTGACATCTGGTCAGGTCATTGGAAACGCACCTTCATTGGTGCCGATGGCCAACGAAAATGGGCGCTGCACGAGTCTGCCAGCGTGGATTTTCGGGACTGGGATGGAACAGAGGCAGCCATGGAAATCTGGGCCTATAGTGGTGCCCATGTGGGTTTCGCCGCCGGGGAAGTCCACATTGACGGGCGGCAAGCCATGTTCCAAGACGACGATGAGGGCGGAACATTTCATTTTGAGCGCCGAGGCAATGAGCTTATCGTCACAACGGAAGGGACTCAAGGCATGGGCGGCGTGGGCGTCAGCTTCGATGGCGTGTACAAAAGGGATCTCGGACCCGATGCCAACGCGACCCTCTGGGATCTGGGTGTCTTTCCCACTGCAGAACTGGACCAGACCTTCCGGGACTTGGTGGGAGAGTCTTACTACCAAAAGTACCTGTCCGCCTTTCACCTACTTCAGTTCAGCGAAGACCATGACGGTTTGAACGCGGTCGTGGTCGATGGTTATGTTCGAGGACTGGGCGGGCATACGTTCGGACGCATCATGTATACTGAGGACGGCTACTTCGCGGCGGCCATCAGCGAGGGCGATGGCTGGTTAACCTATATCTCCAACCACCCACTGTATGAGTTCCGTGTCCCAAAGACCTTCGAGGACCTGCGGGATCGGCTGGCCTTTGGTTGACGGTTCAAACTCCACAGTGAAGTTTAACCGCCAAACTCGATACTTTCATTTTGCCATACAGGTCAGCACCAAAGCTCAAGCAAGAATCGCAGGCTGCGAAGTCCAATCAAGATATACCAAACGTTCTCTGCTGACAAAGACCTCAACAGGCAAGGCTATAAATTCTATGTTGACGGCACCTTTCGTTGTATGATACAAATATAAGTGGGAGGCGATTGTATGCAGGACAAAGCGTGTTGTTTGGAGGAACTGGAAGCCGTCATTCAGCAATTGGTACGCTTAATGCATCTCTTTGAACGGGATCAAATTGAAGCCCGCGAATTTTCCAGCGCTCAGTTCTATACGCTGTTATCTATCCGACGCAACCCCGGCATTACCATTGGTGAGCTGAGCGACAGGTTGTTCACAGCTACCAGCACTACGTCCCGGGTAGTGGATAAGTTGGTTCGCCAAGGCTATGTGCAGCGTTCGGAGGCACCCAGTGATCGCCGCGCAGTCTTGCTGACCCTGACCGACACGGGTACGACGGCGATCACCGAACTTCAAGAACAAGTGTCCAGTTACTACCAAGACATCCTCGAACACATTCCCGCAGGAAACATTGAGTCCACTCTAACCTGCGTTCGGACGCTGTTGAACGCCTTCGAAAAAGCGAATCCCAACTGCTGTTAACTTCGGTCTTTGGCGCCCTTTATTTGTATAATACAATCATTGTTCCATACAATTAAACTAGATGGTTTGCGATCTCACAGGAAAGTTGATGGAATGAAGACAAGCCGGCGGGAGCCGTCTCGATCGATTTTGGAAGGGAAGAGTGCCTGTGTTCCAATACATCCAAGATATTGTGTTGACTGTTACCCATACACTCCATGCCCAATGGCTCTTGCTGGCGTTGGGCACTATGGCGGCAGTGATTGTGCAGGTGTATGTTGACCCCAAGGCCAGTCGTCGTTTCGTGGCAAGGCACGACCGCCTGGCCATTCCCAGTGCCATCGCCTTGGCCGCGCTGACACCCCTCTGCGCCTGCGGAACAATGGGTGTTATTTTGGCGCTTTTCGTAACGCAGATGCCATGGGGTCCTGTGATGGCTTTTCTAGTCACGTCACCGCTGATCAGTCCATCGGGGTTTCTGTTCAGCGTCAGCTTTCTCGGTCTTCCCTTTGCAGCAGCATTGTTGGCTGTGGCACTGCTTTTAGGCGTTGTTGCTGGTTTCGGAACGAGCTGGTTGGAAAAACACACCTCATTGTTCCAAGACCAGTTCCGGAGGCCAGATGAATCATGCACTGGATCTGCCTGTGCAGAAGGCGCCCCACCAAAGTCACCTCCAGATGGTTTCGACATCGTTCCCTTTCAGCAGCGGTGGAAACTAGACCAACTATGGCCTGCCATTTACCGATATGGCCTGCGCGGAATCCTCCTGTACTTCGTACTTTTTATCGCCATTGGCCGCACGGTTGAACTGCTCGTGCCGACGCACGTAATTCGTGGGCTGTTCAGCGGAGAGAACCCTGCATCCATTCCTCTAGCAGCTCTCCTAGGTATGCCCCTTTATCTATCGGGTCCCGCGGCCCTACCGTTGCTGCGCAGCTTCGTGGACCAAGGTGCTGCTTGGGGAGGAGTGCTGGCCTTCGTGATAACTGGACAAGCGACGGGACTGCCTGTTCTCTTGGGTATGGGTGTCTTTATTAGATGGCGGGTGCTGGTAGTCTATGGTGCATTCGCACTGCTCGGTGCCCTTGTCGCAGGTTACGCCTTCGAGGCCACATTGCTCTTTGGCCCTTGACCAAGCCTGGACATTATCCAGGAAGCATATTCCAGATGCCCTCTCCCGTGACGGCAGATGAAGCCTGTACAGCACAGCGAATGGACCGCCACTAGGCAAGAAGACAACAAAGCGTCGTGGCTGGATCCCACATCTGGAACATTCTTGTCTTCTTTGCGCGTGCAGACCATTGGATCATATTGGTGCAGATGATATCATGGGGGTGTCCAAGGTTGTCCGCTTCATATTTTTACACTACGGAGGGATTTCGATGCCAATACGTGAGCATCTCCAGCAATTTTGGTCGGGGCAAGCGCCTGATCGCATACCCTTCACGATTTGTGCCGACGAATGGCTTCCTGTGCAAAAGGATCCCGCGTGGCAGAGTATATTGGACAAAGGCCTAGGTATAACCTGGCATGTACCCACATTCAGGGTTCGGACCCCGAACGTTGAAGCAACCGAAACGACATGTGAGCAAAACGGCAAGACGATCCGTCGACGGATTCGGCAAACGCCGATGGGCTACCTCACCGAAGTTTGGGTGAATGGCTGGCAGCGGGAATATGCTCTCAAGACAGCCGAAAATTATCGAGTGATGACATACGTTGCAAAGCACAGCCAGATTGAACCGCACTACGACCACTTTCACCACATGGACCAAAGCATTGGTCCCCATGGAGTTCCGTTGGTCAACACCGGCAGGACACCACTTCAGACCATTATGGTCGATTTTGTGGGTCTAGAGAACTTCGCCTACCACCTTTTCGACTTCGAAGCTGAGGTCCAGGAACTGTACGATGCCCTGCTGTCGAACTACCGTCGTATTGTGGACATTACGGCTACCGGTCCCGGACGCTTTGTGTCGGTGTTGGAGAATTTCACAGCCGACGCCGTGGGCCCGCGTCGTTTCTCCCAATTCCACCTCCCCGTGTATGAAGAATGCTTTCCAATTCTGCAGGCTGCTGGGAAAGTAGTGGGTACTCAATTCAACGGGCGCTTGGCATCCTGCAGTACTGAGATCGCGCAGGCTCCGATAGATTTGATTAGCTCTCTGACCGAACCTCCCGAAGGCGATCTCCGCCTCAGCGAAGCCCGCCATCTCTGGCCCGATACGTTGTTCTGGGTTAACATTCGGGTGTCGGATCATGAACTGCCTCCACAGCAGCTAGCCGATCATGTACGATCCATAGTGGAAGAGGTTTCTGTAGACGGGGCAAGACTTGCCTTCGAGGTGTCAGAGGATCTGCCGCGCAACTGGAAGCAGTCCATTCCCGTCGTGCTGCAGACACTAGCTGACGGACGCTGACTTTCCGCAAACCGCGTGGTTTCCCAGGCGCGCCTGTATCGCACCTATTCAGCGAGGCCCTGTACCCATGGGGAACTTTCCCTGAACATCGTCTGCTCTCAATCTGAAAACCTCTGGAACACGGATGCACAAAAAAGATGGGCTTGGGATGGCAACCCCAGGCCCATCTTGGCGTGTTCAAGATGGGCTTCGCACTCCACAACCGTGGTGACATTGCGTTGCGTTTGATAAGTAAGCGCAGGGATTTCGCGATTCTACCGGGGCCTTACTCAGCGGTTGCGTGCGTACGACCTGTGCCATGGTCTATCTCCTATAAGCCCCATGGCTTGTTTGGTTCTGAGAGCATCACTGTTAGGGAATGCCTATGATTGACGTCGCCACTCGGGAAGTTTTGGCCAACTCCCGGCGCTCCTGCCATTCCGGAAGGTCCTTCCGCCAGCCCTTCTTGGCATACGCGGCTCAGCCCTTATCCATGTTGCGGTACGTCCGCGGGGCCATGCCAATGGTCTTGCTGAATGCGCGCGAAAAATAGTACGGATCCTTGTACCCGACAGCAGCGGCAATCTCAGCAATGGTGAGATCAGTCAGGTCCAAATAGCGGCAGGCTAACTGCATCTTCAAGCCGATGAAGAACGCCATGGGAGAATAACCAGTGATTCGCTTGAAGACGACCGTAAGCTGACTCTTGGACAGCCCTACCGAGTCGGCCGCCTCGGCGAGGGTGCATGACCCAGACATTCTGCTCTGGAAAAAGGTAATAGCCGCCTCTACATGATACAGCGTAGAGTGTATATTCTCGCCGCATTCCAGTTCAGCCGCGGAGAAGTCACTGCTGGACATATAGACTAACGACAAGAGATGGCCAAGAACCTGAGAACAATGGATGCAGCGTCCCAAGGTTAGTCCCTGATCTAGGGTTCGGAACATGGTCTGAAACAACTCTAGGATCATGGGAAACCGCTGAAAGGGCACGCGCAGGATATCGTTAGATCCCAGTGAATGCGGAGCATACCAGGAAGCCAAGTCTCCGGCATAGTGGACCCAATATATGTGCCACGGTTCCTCGACTGAGGAACCATAGACATGGCTCACATCAGGTGCGATATGGAACGCCATATCTTTGTTCACTTCCACGGCACTGCCGTTGCCGCGCCGAACAAAGCCCGTTCCCTGCACACAATAAATCAGGATATGTTGGCTGCATCCTTCAGGTCGCTCCCGATAGTGATATTGTGCATCTGGAAAATAACCGATATCGGTGACATGCAGTGCCTGCAAAATAGGATGCCTGCACAGTTCGCGCAGAACGGAAGTGGGGATAACATGGATATATTGATCTCGGAAACCTTGCCCCAGTTGTATGCTCATAGTTTCATTATAGGCGTACAACGTCAGTAGTTCAACGGAAACCGGAATATTCTCCATCTTTTATGGCATAAGATCCATTGGGTATCATCTGCCCAGATGATATTATGAGGATGTTAATTGTTATCGACGTCACATTCACACACTGAACGTTGGAGGGAGTTCCTATGTCCACACGAGAGCACCTGGAGCAGTTTTGGTCCGGTGAAGCACCAGATCGAATCCCCTATACCATTTACCAAAATGAATGGCGGCATGTCCAAGATGATCCCGCTTGGCAGGGCATGTTGGCCAACGGCTTGGGTATAACCTGGCATGTACCGACATTCAAGTTGAACACGGAGAGCGTGGGCATTCGCGAAACTACGGCCATAGAAGACGGCAAGGCCATGCGCCGACGACGTCTCCAGACACCGCTGGGAGACATCACAGAGGTCTGGGCTGATGGATGGCAGCAGGAGTATGCCCTGAAAACAGCTGCCGACTATCGAGTCATGACGTACATTGCCCAGCACACCCAGGTCCAACCCAACTACGATCACTTTCACCACATGGACCAGAGGATGGGTCCGCATGGGGTACCTTTAGTCATCACTGGCCGGACTCCGCTCCAGACGATCTTGGTCGATTATGTGGGTCTGGAGAACTTTGCCTATCATCTCTTCGACTTCGAGGCGGAAGTTCAGGAACTGTACGATGCCCTGCTAGCCAACTACCGCCGAGTTGTGGACATCACGGCCAGCGGTCCAGGACGGTTCGTGTCTGTACTGGAGAACTTCACAGCCGAAACCATGGGTCCACAGCGGTTTTCCCAGTTCCATCTCCCCGTGTACAGAGAATGTTTTCCCATTCTACAGGCGGCTGGCAAAGTAGTAGGAACCCACTACGATGGTCGCTTGGCGTCCTGCAGTCACGAGATCGCAGAGGCTCCTATCGATCTCATTGAGTCTTTGACCGAACCTCCGGAGGGCGATCTCAGCCTTCAGGAAGCCCGCCGCCTCTGGCCGGACAAACTTTTCTGGGTCAACATCCGTGTATCCGACTACAATCTACCGCCGCAGGAACTGACAGAGCATGTCCATGGCTTGGTAGAGGAAGCAGCTGTTGACGGAGCCCAGCTGGCATTCGAAGTATCAGAGCATTTGCCCGTGAACTGGAAAGAGTCCATGCCCATTGTCTTGCAGGCGCTCGGTCAAGGGAGGTGATGGTCGACAAGGAAATTGCTGCAGATGTTCGTGTTTCATGACTTACCACAATTTCGAAGGAGGCTCCCAACAATGAGAAGGAACACCGTGTGGTTCGTATTGATGCTAGCCATGCTGGCCATGGTATTCACGGGGCTCAGTTTCGCTCAACAATACAATGAAGCTCCCAGTCTGGCCGCCAGAGTAGCCCAGGGAGAATTGCCGCCCGTTGCACAAAGGCTTCCCGACGATCCCTATGTCGTGGAACCGCGGGAGCGCATCGGTGATTATGGCGGCACCGTACGCTCGGCCACCATGGGAATCGAGTTCGCGGGCGAAGACAGCATGTTCTTTGATATCATGAACAGTTTTGTCCGTCCGGATGCTAACTTGGAGAACATAGTCCCGAACTTCGCCAAAGACGTGGAAGTATCGGACGACCAAACTACATTCATCATCCATCTGCGTGCCGGCACGAAGTGGTCAGATGGCGCTGCATTTGGCGTCCATGATATCATGTTTTGGTACAATGATGTCCTTCAAAACGAAGACCTTACCCCCACCATCGGCATCAACTGGCGCCACGGCGGCGAAGTGGTTGATGTGAAAGCGCTGGATGATGAGCGACTGCAGTTCACCTTCGCGGCACCCAATCCGTACTTCCTTAATCGATTGGTACACGATGTGGGCTGGCTTCTCTATCCCAGCCATTACCTCCAAAATTTCCATCCCCACTACATCGATGAAGCCGAACTGGCACAAAAGGTGCGCGCCGCTGGTTTTGACCATTGGTACGAACTGTTCGGCCACAAGAACGCCGCTTGGGCCCAACAGCCCATGGATCCGGACCGCCCGACTCTCACCGCTTTTAAGATGGTAGAACGAACATCCAATCGCCGCGTTTATGAGCGCAACCCGTATTTCTGGAAGGTCGACTCCGCTGGAAATCAGCTGCCGTACATCGATCGCATTGAGACCGAAGTGGTCAGTGATGTGGAAGTATTGAATGGAATGATCATGAGCGGCGATATCGATCTGGCTACCTACCACGGGGACATCCGCAACTACCCTCTCCTCCGCAGTTTTGAAGAAGAGGGCGGCTATCGAACCATCCTCTGGGAGGGCGGTTACAGCAACGAAGCCAATTTCATGGTCAATATGACCCATGAAGATCCGGCCCTGCGGGAAATTTTCCAAGACGTTCGTTTTCGCCAGGCGTTGTCTCTCGCCATTAACCGCCAGGAGATCAACGACATCGTCTATTTTGGCAATGCCGCGCCAAAGCAGTTTACCGTTCTGGAAACCAGTCCGTATTATCGAGAAGAGTATGCCAACTCCTTTGCAGAGTTCGATCCCGAGCGAGCTCGAGAGTTGTTAGATGCCATGGGCTTGGATGCCAAGGACAGTGAAGGATTCCGCTTGCGTTCCGATGGCCAGCGGTTGACCTTCACTATCCAGTTCCCTGAGCTGGACACTCCCACAGGTCCTAACGTGGAACTGGTTACGCAGTACTGGAATGAAGTGGGCATCGACGCTCGCTCCGAGCAAATCGGCACGGGTCTCCAAGGCGAAAGGGCCCCCGCCAACTTGATGGACGCCACGGTCTGGGCTGGTGTTGGTTCCGACATCCTTTTCCCCATTCGCGGTCTGGAATGGGTTCCGGTCAATCCCACTTGGGAATGCACCAAATGGACGGCCTGGGCCAGTTACTTCCACTCTGGAGGTGCGACCGGCGAAGAGCCTCCAGAGCACATCAAGGAGCTGCGCCAGTGGTGGGAAGACATTCAGGTAGAGCCGGATGCAGACAAGCGCGATGAGTTAGCCATGAACATCGTCCGCTCCCAAGCAGAGAACCTCTGGAACATAGGCACCATCGGTGAAACGCCGTGGCCAGCCATTGTTAATGTTCGGATCGGAAATGTTCCCGAAAATGTTTTGTTCAGTTGGAGCGGACCCTGGATGGCTCACATGGATCCGGAACAGCTCTTCTTCGAAGATGGACGCCGGAGATAGCTGTCCTCCTTCCCCAGTCATCCATACCTGGCCAAGCACGGAGGTTCTCCGGCCTCTGGCTGCCGCGGGTGTTCTATGTGAAAAACGTATGCCAACGCAAAAACGATGGGCTTGGGACGGCAACCCCAGGCCCATCTTGGCGCGTGTATCGTGTTTTCTTCAGTCAACCCTGCAGGCGCTGCAGGATCACGGTGGATCGTCTTTGTCTCGTGGGCAGCATTCTAATCCAGCGAATTGACAAAGGCGAAGTCAAAAGTGGCCCGTGCCTGCTGCGACCCGGTCACCAGAATTTCCATGCGAAATGTCCGGCCAACCAAGCTCTCCGCATCGTCGCGCAGTTCGTCCAAAAGAGACTCAGGCAGGGCATAGGCAAGGGATTCCGTGTCGGAAATTCCGCCGATGGCCGGCGTATCAACGTCCAGGTCCTGTCGATACACTTCCTCCCACTCACCCAAAGGTTGGTTATCCTCGATCTCCACATACTGGACAATCAACTCATTCACTTGAAGCCGTCCAACAGTACCTGTCGTGCGGAATCGTACTTTAGCCTCCAGATCCGGTGGATCCTCCACATCGATCTGGGCGATGTCCACAGTGAGTGTGGAACCCTCCAAGGACAAACCTGGGTGGTCGTCATCCAGTTCAATAGTTAAGCTCAACCCAACACCGATCAAACCACAACCCGCGAACAGAACCCCCACCAGCAACAGCAACAGCGTGTGACCCAGCAGCCTTCTCAAACGTATCACTCCCCAATGATTGTTACTGTGCTGAATTCTTTCGAACGATGACGTTTTCCTTCATCTGGTTGGCAGCATGCTGCCCAAAAGAGTCACAGCATAAACACGGTTGCCTAGAATGTCCGCACAAGAGACGTGAGTCGCTCTACCTGCTCCGGATCATAATGCGAAAAGAATAGAGACTCACCTTGGTCGAGGCCAGCAATGCTTGCCATATCTTCTTCGGTCAAGAAAAAGTCAAAAATGTCCTTGTTCTCAACCATCCGTTCTCTACTGACCGTCTTGGGAATCACCGACACACCGAGTTGAACTAGGAAACGCAGCGCAATCTGGGCATTGGATTTTCCGTGTCTTTCGCCGATGGCACGCAGCGTGTCATGGTCGAAGAGGTTGTTGCGACCCTGGGCCAAAGGCGCCCAAGCCTGTGGCTGCACACCATACTTCTCCATAAACTGGCGAGCCTGGACCTGTTGTTGAAACGGATGCATTTCTACCTGGTTCACCGCCGGGACGGTTTCGTTAAACTTGACGAAATCCACCAGACGGTCAGGGTAGAAGTTGCTGACACCGATGGCACGCAGTTTTCCTTCCTGGTATGCCTCCTGCATAGCACGGTATGCTCCATAGTAATCATTGAACGGTTGATGAAGCAGCAGCAGATCAAGGTAGTCCAGCTGCAGTCGCTCCAAGGAGCCATTGATAGATTCTTTGGCCTGTTCGTAACCGTACGTTGAGATCCAAAGCTTGGTGGTGACGAACACATCGTCCCTCAGGACGCTGCTCTTCTTGAGCGCACGGCCGACCGCTGCTTCCTAGCCGTAGCCCTGTGCAGTGTCGATGAGGCGGTAGCCCACGTCAAGGGCATCCAGCACGCATCGCTCACATTGGTCGTGATCGGGGATCTGAAACACACCGTATCCGAGAAGCGGCATCTCGACCCCATTGTTCAACTTTACATAACTCATCTGCATATTCCCTCACTTTGCTATCATGGTAGATGGTTTCCCAACACTGCCAGAATTCAAATCGTCATTGATTCGGAACGGTCAGCGGAACTCGTGCCGACGCGGCAGCTGGAACCACAGTTGATCCAGCCAATCCAGCTGCTCTTGGTCCAGCGGCGGAGTTTGCGCGGCCCGCAGCGAAGCAGGCAGCTGCTCGGCGCGACTGGCACCGATGATCACCGACGTGATCCCCGGCTGCTGCAGCACCCAGCGTACGGCAGTGGTCACAGGATCCAGCGCCTGCTCATGACACCAAGCTACATATCGCTCCACGGCCTGAAAATGCGCCTCCTGCCAATAGCGCTGACGATACACAGCACCTGTGTGGTGCGGCAGGCCGAACCGGGTATCTTCCTGTGGTACAGCATCCTTCGTATGCCGCCCTGTCAAAAGTCCGCCGGCCAAGGGGTTGTAGGGTATGATCCCCAGTCCCTCCTCGAGGGCCATGGGAACCAAGTCTTCCTCAATCATCCGAAACAGCAAATTATAACGGGGCTCCAAACTGACAATCGGCGCCAGGCCTTTCAACGCTGCAATGCCGTTAGCCTTCATCACCTGCCAGGCGCGCCAATTGGAGATCCCCACATAACGCACTTTGCCCTGACGCACCAAGGTGTCGAAGGCCTCCATGGTCTCTTCCAGAGGGGTGTCAGGATCGATCTGATGAGCCATGTACAGATCTAGATAGTCCGTCCGCAACCGCGACAGACTGCCTTCCACAGCATCCATGATGTGTTTTCTGCTCAATCCGCGGTCGTTGGGCCCGGGACCCACATCGCCGAAGCACTTGGACGCCACAATTACCTGCTGGCGTTTTCCCTGCAGCCACTCACCGATGATGGTCTCGGTCCTCCCAGCCTCAGCCGAGGATTCCCGGCCAATGGGATAGGCGTCAGCGGTATCCAGGAATTGGACCCCAGCAGCAAACGCTTCGTCGAGGATGCGAAATGACTCCATCTTGTCGGCCTGTTTGCCAAAGGTCATGGTCCCCAAGCACAGTTCTGTTACTTTCAAACCCGTTTTTCCCAAACGCCGAACTTCCATGATGCCTCACGCCTTTCAGATGGTTATGTATACCCGCGGTTGCGTCCCTGCATACCCTCAGCCCCATCCCGCGGCTGGGGTCAACTGGTCTCAGCGGATGAAGTTGGTCCCCTCTCGGGGCTCCTTGTCAGGCAGGCCGAACTGATCCTTCCCCAACTGAATGCTCTTCAACAAGAAAACCATATTCCGTCCCAATGTCCGCATGGTCTGCATACCCTCTTTGTCGGCTCGAACATCGTCCGGCGTAAACCCATGGACGCTGTTCCAATATTGACTGGACACGATGGGCATGCTGGCTATGGTGAAGTACTTGTTCAACTGATCAAAGGTGGCCGAACATCCGCCGCGGCGAGCTGAGACCACAGCAGCACCCACCTTCATGGTCTTGTCAAACGATGTGCTGAAAAAAAGGCGATCGGCGAAGGACGTCAGTGTTCCGTTGGCCGCTGCGTAGTACACAGGTGAACCGAGGACAAGCCCGTCACAAGACTCAAACTTTGGCGCCACCTCGTTGACTAGATCGTCGAACACACAGCGGCCGCTCTCCTTGCATTTGCGGCAGGCAATGCAGCCCCCCCAGATCGGCGTGCCCCACCTGGATGATTTCTGCTTCCACGCCACCATCATTCAATGTCGCCGCCACCTCGCTCAAAGCCGTGAATGTGCAGCCCTGGGCATTGGGGCTGCCATTTAGCAGTAATACCTTCATCGTACCATCCTCTCTTTTGCTTCTTGTATAGATAAACGTTATACTAGCATTGTATCACCCTGTAGTAACTACAGGTCAACCCATTGCGCGAAAGTGAGGACCAACAATGTATACCATGAAACAGGTGTGCGATGAACTTGACTTGTCGTACGAAACCCTACGCTACTACTGCAACGAAGGTCTGGTACCCAATGTAAGACGGGACACTAACGACCATAGAGTCTTCGATGAGCGGAACCTCCAGTGGTTGCGCAGTTTGCAATGCCTCCGCAGATGCGGGTTGAGCATCAAAGAAGTCAAAGTGTACCTGCAGCACTGTTTGGACGGCCCTGCCACCATACCCGCCCGCCAACAGATCCTCACGGCTAAGAAAACGGCGCTGCTCCAACAAATCGCCGCCATTCAAGAGAGTGTGGCTTTCATCGATGATAAGCAGGCGTTCTATGACGGTGTCTTGGCTGGACGCGTCAAGTACCGTAGCAATCTCATCGACGTGGAGTAGCAGAGCACGGACGCTGCCAAATGTAACAAACTCCCGCGCCGCGCGCGGGAGTTTGCTGTGTATCCGTCTGCTAACCGTAGTCGTAGCAGCAGTCCGCGGCTCTTTAGGACATAGGTTCAAACCTTGCCGTGAAGAACCGCAGCACCGGCGCTTCATAAACAAACTTCAGGCCGTGCGCCGCATCTCGTTCTTCATAAAGGTCAATGATGGAGTCGGCCACCACATCCAAGTGCGCATACGTATACACGCGCCGTGGAATGGTCAGCCGTACTAACTCCAGCTTCGGGCAGTAATGGTTTCCGTTTTTGTCCCGACCCGCTGAGACGATACCCCGCTCCATACTGCGGACGCCCGATTGCAGATAAAGGTTCGCCGCCAAGGCTTGGGCTGGAAAATGGTCTTGGGGAATGTGGGGATAAAACTTCCTGGCATCCAAAAAGACGGCATGGCCACCGATGGGCTTGACTATGGGTACCCCGGCGGCTGCTAAGCGGTCACCTAGATAACGAACCTGCTCTAACCTGTGAGCAATGTAGTTGTAGTCCACGGACTCATACAAGCCTCTGGCCATGGCCTCCATGTCGCGGCCGGCCATACCGCCGTAGGTGGGCATTCCTTCGTACACCACCACCAAGCTTGCAGCTTTCTGGTACAGATCATCATCGTTGAGCGCAAGGAAACCGCCAATGTTCACCAGGCCATCTTTTTTCCCCGACATGGTGCAGCCATCGGAGTAACTGCACATTTCCTGGAGAATCTGGGGAATCGTCTTGTCTTGATACCCCGGTTCCCGATGCTTGATGAAACAAGCGTTTTCTACGCAGCGGGTGGCATCAAACATGACAGCGATTCCATATCTTTGAGCCAGGCTGTACACTTCCCGCATATTCTGCATGGATACGGGTTGACCACCGGCCAGATTCACAGTCACCGCAAGGCAAATATATGGTATCCGCTCCGGCCCCACTTCATCAATGAGCGCCTGCAGCTTGGCCAAATCGATGTTTCCTTTGAAAGGATGATCCAGTGTTGAATCATGGGCTTCCTCGATAATGATGTCCCGGAACGTGGCTCCATTGAGCTCTTGGTGGGCCCGGGTTGTGGTGAAGTACATGTTCCCAGGAACAAAGTCCCCCGGTTGAATGGCGATCTGGGAGAGGATGTTCTCTGCGCCTCGCCCTTGATGGGTTGGTAGAACATGTTTGTAGCCGAACAGATCCCGGACGGCCTTTTGCAGATTCCGGAAGTTTCTGGAGCCGGCGTACGATTCGTCGCCCTGCATGAGGCCCGCCCACTGCTGATCACTCATGGCATTGGTTCCACTATCTGTCAGCAAGTCTATGTAGACGTCCTCCGACTCCAGCAAGAACGTATTGTAGCCCGCCCGCCGAATGGCCTCCTCCCGCTGGGTTCTTGTGGTCACGGCGATGGGTTCTACCATCTTGATCTTGTATGGCTCCGCCATGTACTTTGTATCCACGCCATTGCCCCCTCTGTGCTGACTGCCAACAAACAGCCGCTGTTACCTTCAGTGTAGACCAGAAGGAACCAGAGGTCAACAATTTGTTT
Organism: Clostridiales bacterium; assembly: GCA_003559095.1. Taxonomy (GTDB): domain Bacteria; phylum Bacillota; class Limnochordia; order Darwinibacteriales; family B1SED10-159; genus SLOZ01. The sequence continues at coordinate 15,040 of PWMW01000122.1, forward strand.
ACTATATCAACATTACGTAAATGTCTTAGGTAGACGTCCGGATCTCCTTAAGATAATTGTAGACTGTATAGCGAGATACGTTGAGCTTTTCCGAAATGAATGGTATGCTCCGCTGCATGGCAAAGGCCCCTCGTTCCTCGAGAAAGCGAACAATACGAACGCGATCGGTCTTGTTGAGCATCGACACCGGTTTGCCATTGGACTTGAGCGCTTCGGCAAAAAGTTGTTCCAGCGACCGCTCCGGGCTGGGAGCTGCTAAAGCCTTGTCGATGTCCTCACCCACCTTTGTAAGATCTCCTAAACTAGCTGCGGCGAAGGCGAGGCTCGTATAGTCAAAGTTAACTCCTAGGGCATAGTGATAGTCATCGCCGCGAATGTGAAAGGTGGAGCACTTCAGCAGACGCTGATCCGGGGTTGCTGCTCGGCAGTTAATGAGATCCGTGCCACTGAAGAAGCGGTCCACATCCTTGAGGCCCAATACCTTAAAGGCGTCGCCCACCTGTCGGTCCGTGACATGGCCGTTAACGATATGCACAATGGAGTTATCAAAGTTGTTCATGTCATGGACTACAACTTCGCAGTTGTTTCCGAACATGGCAGCTAAGCCATCTGACAAGCGCCTGAGAACGTCCAAGGCTTCCCGTTTATCCACATTGCTCACTCCTATCTCAATGTTGTCACGTCTACCTTTTCCCCAGCTCCGCGAGGTCAAAAATCGCAGCCGTGATATCCCAACATGGGCTCCTGCAAGAGACCGTTCCTAACCAAGCAGGCCTGTCGCATAGAAGTATGTCCGTACCCGCAGGCGGCAGTTAAGACGGGCATTACTAACGAACGCCCGGTCGACCGCGGCCGTAAATCGCGCCCTGCTGGCTATGAAACCGCACTGCAGGGCGACGGATCATTAACTCGTCTCAACGTACTTTTTGAACGCTGTGTTCATCTGATCATAGCCCAGCTCGGTCTTTTTGAGCATGTTGCCCATGAGCAGGACCATAGGACCGCGGAAGCGTTCAACCTGCCGAAACCGCGTTTTCCCTCCGGGAAGAGGTTCCAGCAAAAAGGCATGGTCACCGCGATATATGACCCAAAGAAAACTGCCGCCCCAAAGGATCTCCTCTGGTGGCCTTACGACGTAAACCTTTGGCTTAAACACCATGGCCTTCATCCCGGGTGGTGTCACCCTTATACACATGCCACTACCCACCTGAAGGTTACCCTCAACCATGGGAATGAATGGGTTCCATTGCGGCCATGATTTGAAGTCCACCAGCATGTCCCAGACTTTTGTCGGGGGCGCATCAATGTCCACTGCGCAATCGATCACACGGAACAGTTTTCCAGAGCCTTTCTCGTTCGACATCGTCATATCCTCCCCCTACTAGCTAGGAACCGCAAGTGACCTGGTCCCGGCTTGACATGTTGTCACAACAGTTTCTTCCGCAACGTTTGGTTACTATCCTCTGCCCCTGGATGGATGAACGCTCGCTAGCTGTCGGTGTGTGTCTAGCCCATCCAATGCCCGACGAGCGTCTGAACGAATAAGGCATCTGAACTGCGGACGCTTCCTCCGAGGTGCCGTTTCCTGGAGACGACCCAAAAAACCATGAGCACAATCAATGTCTTCGCCGTGGCATCTCGCCAAACCTCGCTTGGGAATCTGACACTTCCTCAGACTATCAGAGGTTCTGAAGAGGTTTGACTCTGCCGTCGCGATATGACCATTCGTTCGCTGTTAGGCAGCCTCGCCCAACTCGCCCCACTGCCTGATCATTCGATCCTTGGCTTCCCGGTTTTGCCCGGTCGGATCACACAGGGAGCTCGAGGGGCCTTGTCGAAGTAAAACACAATGACGAAATGCAATTTGATGGTCAAACATCGGCACTCCCGGGAGGTGAAGTTGGTGCGCCCACATATCCCCGCAGGCCTCTTGATTGCGCTCTTGCTGGGTCTGACATCCCAGATCGTTCAGGTGGTTCTTCTGCGAGAGCTCCTCATGGTCTTCCATGGCAATGAATTATCCATTGGTCTAATCTTCGCCGCCTGGATGGCTTGGATGGGTTTGGGCAGTTATCTGGGGGGCACTATCTCCTCCCGCTATGCTCGTACCGCCAACCTGCTGCGGGCCAGTGCTGTGGGCCTGCTGCTGACGCTGCCGGTAACCATAGTGCTCATTCGGGAGCTGCGGAATCTTATCGTGGTGCCGCCAGCAGCGCAGCTGTCCTTGCTGGATATCGCAATCTCCAGTGCTCTGCTGATGGCCCCCGCCTGCCTGTTCATGGGAATGCACTTTGTCTACGTGGTCAAGCTGTGGCGAGAGGCAGACAAGTCGACGGACTCTTCAGCAACGGGTAAAACATATATTAGTGAAGCCTTGGGCAGTGCCCTCGGGGGCATCATCTTCACCACATTCCTCATCCATGTGCTGAACCCCCTGCAGACGGTGGCGGCCGCAGCCTTGGTTCTGCTGCTGGTGGTCCTTCTATCCCAAGGGCTGATCCGAAGCCGTCCCTGGATCGCGTCTGTCGGGTTTGCGGTCTTGGTTGGCATTGTCCTGGCACTGATGGTGCCGTTGGATCAGTGGGCCCATAACCGTCATTGGCAGCACTTTTTGCCGCGGCATGAGCTCTTGGACATGCGGCCATCGAAGTATGGCAATATCGCTGTGGTCCGCTACGCGGATCAATACACCTTCTACCAAAGCGGCCAACTGGTGTTCAGCACAGCAGGAGCGGACGAACTGCGCCCGGGTTGGGAAGCCCAGGACTCCGTGGCCTTTGCGCACCTGGCCATGGTGCAGTATAAGGATCCCCAGCGAGTTCTTCTGCTGGGCGGTGGTTTGGGAGGTACGCTGGGCGAGATCACCAAGCATCCTGTGACAGCCATCGACTATGTGGAACTGGATGAAGTGCTTCTGCAGGCGGCCCGCCCCCATCTTCCTGCGGCGACCTTGGACGCGTTGGCCGACCCACGGGTGCGCCTGCTGCACGGTGATGCCCGTCTCTACGTAAAAACGGCCGCCACGGAATATGACTTGATCATTGTGGATCTGCCGGATCCAGCTACGGCGGTGCTCAATCGCTACTATACCAAAGAATTTTTCGCCGAGGCGGCCAGCCTGCTGGGGCCCAACGGCGTACTGGTGCTCCACAGTTCCTCCACTCCCCAGCTGCATCGCACCGCAGTGGCCAATCGCAATGCAGCTATTTACCACACGCTGCGCAGTGTCTTTGAGCATGTGGTGGTGGCCGGTGATCGCGTCTTGGTGTACATCGCAAGCCAAGACGGCCAGCAGCCCAATGTGGATCCCGTAGTTCTGCGACAGCGCTATGAGGAACGGGGCATCGTAACCGATGGTTTTGCGGGCAGCCATTTTCACACTTGGTTGGAGCCCACCAGTGTCCGGCGGGTGAACTGGATCCTGCGCAACCATGGGCGCACCGCCACTGCCCACCTGACCGGTCCCGGACCACAGCCGCTGCTGCCGGGAAGTCTGGAGGAACAAGCGCTCCAGGAAGCCGAACTGCCATCGGTACATCAACGGTATTTCATCAACTCCGATTTCAAGCCCATCGGCTACTTCTACACGCTGATGCTTTGGGATGATATCACCAGACCCTTCCACCAATCCATCCTGCCGATGCTGCTTCATGCCAGGTCTTGGTGGGTTCTGCCCGTGGCCGCAGTTCCCCTACTGCTGATGCTGGTCGTAGTTCTGGGAATCCATCGCCAAACCAGCAACCAAAGGGCACTCCGCCGCGTTGGGATCCGCCTGGCTGTTCTGACCACCGTCTTGACGACGGGCATGTCCACGATGATGCTCCAGATTACCCTGTTGTTTGCCTTTCAGAGCGTGTACGGATTTGTCTACGAACTGGTAGGCCTGATCACAGCCTTCTTTATGCTGGGGTTGGCTGGTGGTGCCTGGCTGGCCCACCGTTCCCTGGTGCGCAGGTTCAGCCTGAGCATGCTGGCTGTCATCCAGCTGCTGATGGCTTTGGTCTGCCTCGTTTTGTGGTTGGGACTGCCGGTCATAGTTACGCTGCGCTCACCGGCATTCCTCTTCGGCCTGTTTGCAGCGGTCACGGCCACAGCAGGTCTGATCAACGGCGTGGATTTTCCGGTGGCTGCAGCCTGTTATACGGCGCTGCACCGACAACCGGAGAAATCGGCCGGCGTAATCTATGCTGGAGAGCTTTTTGGGGCCTGCATCAGTGCCGCACTGGCCAGCACCGTTGTGGTGCCCATCTTTGGGGTCGGTGCCGCGTTTTTGGTGGCGGCTGGCGTGAGCGGTATTGCCTGTCTTCTACTCCTGATAGCAAGAAGGTGGTCGTATGCATAAGCAGAGTGAACGTTTATGGGAGCGCGGGATGAGCCGTCGCACACTTTTGGGGATGGGCTGGAAGGGCATGCTCGGCCTGTGTCTTGCCGCCCTGCCTGGCTGTGATCGTCGTCAAGAGGCCCCAAAGGCTCCAGAGAACACAGCAGCCCAGGGACCGAGGAAAGGGTTCGTAACTCCAACACCTTCTCCTTGGTACAGCCAGCTCAGCAATGGCAGGGTACGCTGCGAACTCTGTCCCAACCAATGCACCATTGAGCCCGGAGAGCGCGGTGTGTGTCGCGTACGAGAAAACCGCGACCAGAGCCTATACACGCTAGCCTTTGGTAATCCGGTGGTGGTGCAGGACGATCCGGTAGAACGTAACCCCTTTTTTCACGTCCGACCGGGGACGCGCTCGCTGTCATTATCCACTGCCGGCTGCAACTTGGCCTGCCGCTTCTGTGAGGTCTGGGACATGGCATTAGTAGCTCCGGAGGATGTCTATGCTCATAATATGCCGCCGCAGAGAGTCCTCGAACATGCCCAGGCAACCAACGTTGGTGCTGTCTGCTATTCCTTTGGTGAGCCCGTTGTCTTCTACGAATACATGGCCGCCATGGCGAGCCTGGTCAAAGAAGCCGGCATGCTCAATCTGATGCAGACCGCCGGCTACATTCAGCCGGAGCCCTTGGCCGAACTGCTGCCCTATTTGGACGCAGTCAATATCGACCTCAAGGGCTTTGATCCGACGTTTTACCGGGAGGCTGTGGGCGGCGATCTGGATCCTGTTCTGCAGACCTTGAAGCAGGTGCGGGCTGCCGGGATTCATATTGAAATTACCAATCTGCTGATCCCCACTCTTAACGACGACATGGAGACCATTGGGGCCATGTGCCGCTGGATTCGGGACGAACTGGGGCCCGATGTTCCGCTGCACTTTGGCCGGTTCTATCCGCTGTATAAGTTGATCGATCTTCCCAGAACCCCGGTGGCAACCCTCGATCAAGCGCGCCAAACAGCCCTGCAGGCAGGGCTGCGCTATGTGTATGTGGCCAGAGTGCCTGGGCATGAGGGCGAAGATACCTACTGCCCCAACTGCGGGGAAACGATAATCGACCGCGAAGGCTTTATGATTGACTTCGTCCATGTGGACAACGGCCGCTGCCGTTACTGCCAGACGGAGATCCCAGGGCATTTTATCTGAGAGGCTAGCCGCGGCGCACGGCAGGCAGGCTGGCGGGATGTGGACAGTTCCCGATGCCTTTGAGCTTTCCATTGCTAGGCCTATGCCGTGCCTCCGTAGCGTTCCCAACGAAGTTTCCAATGGCGCAGGTAATCCACTCGCCAGCGGTTGATGGTCCTTTGACAGTCTGCAGCTGGCAGTGGCAGATCTGTGAAGTAGTTGGGGAACCGGGATGGTTCCGGCGCAGCAAACTGCCCGCCCCAAGAAGGTACTGTCGGATCGTTGACGTTCCCTACGTTAGCCACTACCGGTGCCAAGAGATACGTGAATGTGGGCGAATCGCCCTCTTTGAGGGTTCCTTCGGGCCAATCGGCCACAGGAAATGCATCGCCCAGTACCGTGGAAAACATGCCCTGTCTTGTGGTTCCCCGACCGCGGATGACGTGATGGATAAAGGCTTGATTTCCCCAGATTCCCGACTGATCTCCACCGGAATAGTAGCCCCGGAACGTGTCCCTGGAAAAGCGGGGCAGGATACCGTTCTCGATCCACCAGAAACGGGGACACCGTTCCTCCATGAAATGGTAGACGAAGTCGCGCGCAGCCGGATCATGGGTCGTGTTGCTACTGCCGATGGAATAAACGCGGATACCAGCCGCAATATCTGCACAATCATGCAGAGCTTGGGCCACATTGGTCAAAGACCCCCAAACCAGGACCCAGAGCGGCCGACCACGGCCTTCTGGGTCCTCCCGCTTGGCACAGTCGCTAAGCCATTTTGAAGCGGCGGTGGATCGCTCCGCGGACGGAGCACCGGCATCTATGGCTCCCTGCCGCAGCACGTTTAGGACCTCGTCTTCAGCCATGAGCTCTGGGTAACCATTTCGCCGCAGATGATCCAGATCCGTGCGCAGAACCCACTCACGAATCTTGGCAGTGGAGTTGTCCGATCCTGGACCGGTGCACGAGGTTAGTCCCTCCAAGCGCAGGATGTCCGTGTAATGCAGAAGATGCACCAGTGACTGAATGTCGTCGGGATCTCCTCCCAGGTCGGTGTCCACAAACACGCGATACGTTGTCCGCTGCGCCACCGCCATCCTCTCCTCCCCTGCCATTGCGCACTGGAATCACCAGCTCAATCCAATCCTCGGAGCAACATGGAGGTTGCGACCCCCTCGAAACGCCAAAGCGTTAGCCATAGTGCGCCAGCGCTGGGCGATCGATGGCCTTTAATTAACGCTCGACGGGGCTGCTTAAGCCG
>PWMW01000236.1 GCA_003559095.1 Clostridiales bacterium
CGTGGGAACTTGGTTCGCTTCATTGCCGAACTAGAGGATCTGCCCGTCCAGCCGGACAGTGCAGCCCGGGTTGTCATCAATGAACGGACAGGAACCGTTGTGATGGGTGCTAATGTTCGGATAGCTCCGATCGCAGTGGCCCACGGCAACCTCAGTGTTAGGGTGGAAACAGTTCCGTCTGTATCCCAGCCCCCGCCTCTTACGGGTGGTGAGACCGTTGTCACCGACCAGTGGTCCGTGGATGTGCAGGAAGATCCCGGCCGATTCATGGTTCTTGATAGCGGCAGCAGTGTAGATCGTTTAGTGGAAGCCCTCAATGCCATTGGCGCTTCACCCCGTGACATCATTGCCATACTGCAGGCCATTAAGGCTGCAGGAGCCCTCTTCGGGGAACTGGTCATTTTGTAAGGAGGTTACAGCGATGAAAGTGGTTTCATGGAATCCAGCAGACTCGCTGACCCAGCGAGCCGCCAGAGCCGAACGGCAGTCCAGCTCGCAGCAGGCTCTGCGCCGTGCTGCCCAGGAGTTTGAAGCGCTCTTCCTACAGCAGATGCTCACGGCCATGCGCGGTACCGTGGCCGAAAGCGATCTGCTCGGTGATCGCGGCGCCGAAAAAACCTTTGAGTATATGCTGGACGAAGAACGTTCTAAGGACATGGCAAAGGCCGGTGGAATCGGGCTTGGGGAGGTTCTGTACCGACAGATGCTCCCCTTTGTTCCCGCCGACGACTAACCGCTCACTTGAGCGGTTTTTTTGTCAGCAGGAACTTGCGGTTTAAAACAGAAAGTATATACGGTATGAATGGAGGCTGGTTTCTGTGCGACGACGAACTCTCTTACTAGCCCTTGTCCTCTTGCTGCTCCTGCCGGCTTCCGCTGCAGCTGTGTGGGTGGAGACCTTGCCGGATCAGGTGTTGCTTCGCATTCCAGTGGATGAGGATGAATCGTTCCGAGTTTGGCATACGTCGAACCCGATGAAAGTCATTGTGGACTTGGAGAGGGCTCTCGAGGACACCACAGCTGCCCAGAGGTACTACGATGTGGCTCTGCAGCAGCTGCGAACGGCAGCGCGCCCCGATGGACCAGGGACCCGCGTAGTCCTCGACTTTCACTACCAGCTTCCCGAACCGCAATGGTCATTGGACAATGGTCTGTTGACAGTGGCTGTGGATAAGGTCTTTAACTGGTCGGCGGTTCACTCCATTGCCCAAGGTGTTCGCTATGGCCATCAGCGACGGGGTTCGGTGGCTGGTCCGCTTATCGTCAATTATCTAGACGCCAAGATCATGGATCCTGATATTGAGTTCCGCAGCATACTTGCTCAGGAGCAGGTATTCGGCCGCGAGCGGGTCAGTTCCATGGCGGTGCGCGCAGAGGCCATCGCCGCAGTGAATGGTGCCTTCTTTGCCGCTGATGGGCGACCTTTAGGGGTTCTGGCCATTGAAGGAGAGCTGGTCAGCGAGCCCTTCGCCTCCCGCACGGCCATTGGATTGGGCAAGAATCAAGTGGTCATGGGGTCGCTGGATTCCGAGGGCGTTCTCGACACCCCTTACGGTTCGGTGATGATTTCGGGGATGAATCGACCCCGGCTCCAAGATGATTTGATACTGTATACCCCCCACTATGGCCCGTCGACCAATACCAATGTCTATGGCTTGGATGCGTTGGTGCGCGATGGGCGGGTGATCCGGGTTCAGGAGGGTGGTATGGCCATCCCTGGGGATGCGGTGGTGTTCAGCGGCCACGGCACCTCGCGAACGTTTTTGGCCCAGCTGCGGCCCGGTGATCCGGTGGAGTATCGCGTGGTTCTAAAACCCGATTGGCTGGCGGACGGCATCACAGAAATTATTGGCGGCGGACCCAGACTGGTTAAGGATGGAGAAGTCCACATTACGGGGGCCGAAGAACGATTCCAGAATGACATTACGCAGGGCCGAGCTCCCCGAACGGCTCTGGGCATCACGGCCGATGAGCGGCTGTTGGTGGTTACGGTCAATGGCCGAGCCCCCAACATTAGTGTAGGGATGACACTGGTGGAGTTGGCTGAGCTGATGATCGAATTGGGGGCCGTTGATGCCATGAACCTCGATGGTGGAGGTTCTACCACCATGTTTGTGCGCAATCGAGTCCTCAACATTCCCTCAGATGGCACAGAACGCCCAGTGGCCAATGGTTTGATCATTATTACGCCCGAAAGTCGAAGGTAGAGGAGTGGCGCCAGTGAGAACATCCGCAGCTGCCGTTGTCTTTATACTCTTAGGGCTGCTTATCACAACATCCGCCATGGCAGTTGACGTGTTTCCCTTGGAACAGCTGGAGCCGGGGCTGCGCGGCCACGGACTGACAGTGATTCGCGGCTTCAATGTCGAAACATTCTTTGTTGAGATCCTTGATGTTATTCCGCAATCGCCGCCGATTCCCCCATTGGTGATGGTGCGCGTGAGCGGTGATGTTATTGAACGAAGCGGTGGGATCGCTGCGGGCATGAGCGGCAGCCCCGTGTACATCGACGACAAACTTCTCGGAGCCATCGGCTATGGCTATGCCCTAACTGATCACCGCATTGGCTTAGTTACCCCGGCAGGTCCTATGCTGGAGATGATGGAGCTGCTTCCGGAAACGCATCTTCCCTTGGATCCGATCCATCTTCCCCGCGGATTTTCGCCGCTGCAGACGCCTCTCATGTTAGGTGGCTTCGGTCAGCGGGCTAGGCTGCTGATGGCAGAGCGCTGGCCGCAGGAGAATGTGAAGATCATGACGGGTACTGCTGGGTTTTCCATGATGGAGAACCCACCGAGCCTGCAGCCGGGTAGTGCCTTCGCTGTTCAGCTTTTGCGCGGTGATTTTCAAGCGGCTTCCTTTGGCACTGTGACGCACGTGGCAGGCCACAAGTTCGTTGGCTTCGGCCATTCGTTCATGCACCGCGGCGAGGTGGAGTACTTCGTTACGCCAGCCAGTGTCCATTATACGATGCCGAATCTGGAGTTCCCATTCAAGATTGCTTCTACCGGCCCCACAGTGGGTTCTCTACTGCAGGACCGGGGAGTGGGTGTGGCTGGAGTTTTGGACCGTGAACCCCCTTTTCTGCCCGTGAATATTCGAATCACTGATGAGGATAAGCAGATTACCCGGGAGTTTTCGGTGGATGCTGTCAAGGACCCTGCCATCGTGGAGACGTTGGTTATCAGCAGTGCCTATCAAGCGGTGGATGCTACCCTTGATCGGGTCGGCAGTGGCACAGGCCACGTGCGGTTGGAGTTCCAAGGAGAGAATTTGACCAACCGGGTCATTCGCGACAACATGTATTACAGCGATTCTGATATCGCTGTTTGGAGTTTGGTTGATTTGGCGGAGGGTTTGAACCTGTTCATCCATAACGCACTGCAGGAAGTGATATTGACAGAAGTTCAAATTGAGATCGCTGTGGAAAAACAGCGCCGAACGGCGGCCATTGAAAAGGCCACCCCTCGAGTTTTTCAGGTCAAGCCTGGTGAAAGCATTGAAGTGGAGGTGCAGATACGGCCTTATCGTGCAGCCGTTGAGACCAGGATCTTACGAATGGAAGTGCCTCCCGATACGCTGCCGGGCATGATGACGGTGACAGTGCGGGCTGGCGGCAGCGACTACTTTATAGGCAAACCTCCTGTGCATACCACCTTTCAAGATGTGGAAGATGGCGATGAGCCCATGCGGCAGGCGCCCAGTGGGGCCGAAAGCTTGGAGAAGCTGATCGAGCAGTACGTCAACCGCGAGCGGGGCAATGAGATTGTTTTGGAGTTCTACCCCTTTTTGGATACATTCCCTGTGGCCGAAGAACCAGATGATTATGAAGACCAGTTCCCACCGGGTGTCCTCCCAGACAGCGATACCCCTATGCAAAATGATGACATTGAGGCCTTTGACGAGTTCTACGGGTATGGCGCCAGCTGGGACTGGGATAGTAATGCCCATGAGCCCATCAAAGTGCGTTTGGATACGGGTTTTGTCATGGAAGGGATGGCTTCGTTTGACCTAGAAATACTTCCTTAGTTGGCTGTTGGGGTTGGATGACACCTGTGATCGGGGAACCCCTGTGACCGTACAGAACAGACTATGGTTTTTGCTGGGGAAATACAGGAACGGAGAAGGAAAACTGCACTGGAAGTAGAAGTTCTAGGTTTAGTATGTTCAAGTAACGGTTAGGAGGCTGTTTAATGGAAAAACATGTATTGCGGACATTGGCTGCCGCGTCTTTGGCGCTGTTGGTGATGGTCCTAATGGTAACCCCCGTGGGTGCGCAGAACAACGGGGAAGCGCTGGTCAAAGCCATCGAGATTCAAGGTAATGTCCACGTGGATACGTCTCTGATTCAGTCAGCCATTACCCATACACAGCTGGAGGCCGTACTGACCGAGGAAAATGTATTGCAGGATCTACATGCCATTTATGACTTGGGATATTTTTATGATGCCTCGGCCAAGTTTGACCCAGCTCCTGGTGGGGTGAAGGTTGTCTTTGTTGTGGACGAAAACCCCATCGTACGAGACATTCGCTTTATCGGAGCGACCAAGGCCCCGGTGGACCAGTTCAAGAGGCAGATGAATACGCAGCCTGGCCAGGTTATGAATGTCAATACCTTGATGGATGACATTCGCCGCCTCCCGGACTGGGTTCTGTTGGAGTACGGAATTGCTCTGCGGCCTGTGGATTTGCGGGCTGATGAAGACGGTTTTATTGAAGTGGACATAGCGGAGACCATTATCGCGGAAATCCGCCTCGAAGGCAACGAAAAGACACAGGACTTCGTGATTGAACGGGAACTTACCATCAAACCCGGTGATATTCTTGACATGAATGAGATCAACCGCAGCCTTCGCCGTATACTTATGCTCGGTTTCTTTGACGAGATCAACCGTAGTTTTGCAGATGGCGATTCGCCAGACGAGCAGATTATGACCATTCAGCTGACAGAACGCAAGACCGGTACAGCCACGGGTGGTATCGGCTACGGAACCAACGATGGCTGGATGATCTTTGGCGAGATCGCCGAGGACAATTTCCTCGGGCGCGGCCAGCGCATCAATGCATCTGTGGAGTTCTCCACAAAACGCCAGACCTATGAGTTGGGTTTTTATGAACCTTACATCGATGCCAGTGGAACATCCCTTGGCGTTAACGTGTACCATCGCGTTACGACAGTGGGTGAAGACGAAGATGAGCGTCGGACCACGGGCGGCGACATCACCTTAGGCCGTCCCCTTGGGGAGTTCACCAGAGGCCGTTTGACTTTGAAGGCGCAGAACAATCGCTATACTGGTGATGTGTTCGATGACTACAACAGTCGCACTGTCGGCGCAGGGATTACCACAAACACCACAGACCATCCGTTCTTCCCCACCGCAGGCTTTAAGAACATTGTCAGTCTCGAAGTTGGGACATCGCTCTTCGGTGGCGATGCGGTGTTCTCCAAAATGGAACTGGAGCACTCACGGTACTTTGAGATTCGCGATGGCGGCTTTGTGTTCGCTGTTCGGGGCCTCGGTGGCCGTGTCCTTACTGGAGAACTGCGTGAATCAGAGCTCTACCGAGCCGGCGGTGACCCGAGAATGCGCGGATACAGCCGTAACGATCAGGATCTGATCGGCGATAAAATGCTGATTATGAACGCCGAGTTTCGGTTTCCCATTGTGGAACGGGTTCAGGGCGTTGTGTTCACGGACTGGGGTAATGCTTGGCGTCCAGAGGAGTCCATTGACTTGAGTGATCTCAAAAACAGCTATGGCTTGGGTGTTCGTCTGGATACTCCGCTGGGTCTTCTCCGGCTGGACTACGGTTGGGGTTTGGACGCCGAAACTGAGACAAGGCAGGGGCAGTTCATTTTTGGGTTCGGGCAGACCTTCTAAAACCTATGTTGACAGCCGGGATTTCCCGGCTGTCCTTGTTTTCCGCAACAGTGATTGCTGAATGTCATTATGGGAGTGATGATAGGCAATGCAGATGTTGAGCGCTCGACTTAACCCTCGAAAAATGCCATCCTAGCATTCTTTCTTCGGGTTAGGGGCTGCAAGCCTTACTTAGGCATAGCTTTGCTCAACCAGCCTCAGTCTGTGTGCAGACTACGATACACGTGAATGATATAGGCACTTCGGGGTGCTTCTCC
>PWMW01000210.1 GCA_003559095.1 Clostridiales bacterium
CGGGGCGCTCCTCAGCGTTGCCCTATCCTCCCTTGTGGTAAAGCACGGTTAGTATATCATAAATACCTATTTGTTTGGAATATCAAAAACCCAAATTGTCCTTGACATAGGGTACACTTTATGATATCCGGGTCACAGCGATCAAGATACCGAGCAGGGCTCCGCTCAGCACCTCTACCGGCGTATGCCCCAGCAGCTCCTTGAGCCGCTCCGGATGCAGTTCGCGCTTGTTTAGATCTTCAACAATGGCGTTGAGCACGCGCGCTTGTTTGCCCGCAGCTCGCCGAACACCTGCAGCATCGTACATGACGATCAAAGCAAAGACCGCGGCCAAGGCGAAGCTGGGCGATTCCCAGCCATCCTTAAGTCCAATAGCTGCGGCCAAGGCTGTGACAAACGCCGAATGAGCACTGGGCCACCCCCCTGGCTCCACTAGGCGACGGAAATTCAAAGACCGCTCCTTGATGGCCCACGAGACTGTTTTCATGATCTGCGCCAATGCCCAGGCTGTCAGTGCCGTCACTAGCACGTTATTGTTAGCCAGACCTTCCATGAACGAACCTATCGGGGTCACATCCTTTACTTGCTGGGCTGCAACTGCGCCGTATCATAGCAGTGCTTACGAACCCACTCAGGATCAACATCACGTCGGGCCACTTCATCGTCAATGGCCGCCTGCGCCACCGCCGCCGCCACATTAGGCGCCACCCGAGCATCAAAGGGTGCCGGGATAATGTAGTCGCTGCGCAGTTCGTCGTCAGTGACCAGATCTGCGATAGCGTGGGCCGCGGCCAGCTTCATACCTTCCGTAATATCGGAAGCACGGACATCTAGAGCACCGCGGAAGATACCCGGGAAACCCAAGACGTTGTTGATTTGATTAGCGTAATCCGAACGACCGGTAGCCGTCACAGCCGCTCCGGCCCGTTGGGCCGCTTCGGGATAGATTTCCGGTTCAGGATTTGCCAAGGCAAACACAATGGCATCACTGGCCATGGACTCCACCATGGCTTCTGATACGGTGTTAGGCCCGGCCACGCCAATGAAGACATCAGCGCCTGCGATGATTTCACTTAAGGAACCTTCTATCTTGTCCGGGTTTGTGTAGGATGCCAACCTAGTTTTTGCATCATCCAGCCGCTCCATACCCTGTGCAATGGCTCCATGGCGATCGCAGACGATAATATCCCGCATGCCAGCAGAGTTTAACAGTTTGGCAATGGCAACTCCGGCAGCACCGGCGCCCAAAATTACGGTTTTAACCGCCGTTAACTCTTTGCCCACGACCTTGAGTGCGTTCAGCAGTCCGGCAAACATAACGACAGCAGTTCCATGTTGATCGTCATGGAAGACCGGAATGTCCAGTTCTTCTTTGAGTCGTTCTTCGATAGCAAAACAGCGAGGCCCGGCAATGTCTTCGAGGTTAATCCCGCCGAATGTCGGTGCCAACGCTTTTACGTGCGCTACGACCTCATCTTCCGTTTCGGCATCTAAGCAGATGGGAAATGCGTCTACACCGGCAAAGGCCTTGAACAAAAGCGCTTTCCCCTCCATCACCGGCAGTGACGCTTGGGCGCCAATATTGCCAAGGCCAAGGACCGCCGTGCCGTCGCTTACCACAGCCACCATGTTGCCTTTCGTCGTGTACCGGTAGGCTGCTTCTGGGTCAGTGGCGATGGCCCGGCACGGTTCAGCCACACCAGGGGAGTAGGCCAGGCTCAAATCATCTTTGTTGCGCACAGGCACCTTGGCCTCCACGGTGATTTTCCCTTGATGCTTGCGATGTAATTCCAGTGCCTTCTGATACACATCCATTGCATGAACCCCTTTACTGATTAGTTCCCGAGAACAGCTGGCTTGTTCACTCGTCGAAGCGCAGCAATCCTTGGGCCTTTAAAAAATAGTCAACTCCCGAAAATACCGTAATCACAGCAGCCACCCACATGAAAACCAGAGCACCAGGGACTTCCAGTAGAATAGCCACAATGGCTACAATCTGTGAGATCGTCTTTAACTTACCCCATTTTGACGCGGCGATGACCACGCCGTCTGCGGCCGCCAGCATCCGCAATCCCGATATGGCAAATTCACGCCCGATGATAATCAAGGCAATCCAGGCTGAGATATTACCCAACTCCACAAGGCTGAGAAGGGCGGCGGTAATCAACAACTTGTCCGCAATGGGGTCAATGAGCTTGCCAAAACGCGTAATTTCCTGGCGCGACCTTGCAATATATCCATCCAGTCCATCAGTGATTGCGGCCAAAATAAACACCGCCACGGCCAATAACGTACCGTAGGGGGCGGCTTCTAGCAATAGCAGCATAAAGACGGGGACGAGGAAGATCCGGAAGAGCGTCAATGCGTTGGCCAAATTCACGTTACCCCGTCCTTTCAACAATTTCGCCCACTAGGTCGTAGGGATGAGCATCGGTGATCCTTACTGGCACAATGTCCCCCACTTGTCCGATGCCACTGCCCAAATAGACCTGGCCATCTACTTCAGGTGCCTGGCCACTGTGGCGACCGACCAGGACCAAATCGCTTTCGTCAGAACGACCTTCGATCAATACATCCAGTTCCCTGCCCACTAGGGCTTTGTTGTGAGCCAACGATATCTGCTGCTGCAGAGCCATAGCCCGTTCATAGCGGTCCTGCTTCAACTCTTCAGGCACTTGCTCCTGCATGGCGTAAGCCAGCGTATCTTCTTCCCGCGAAAAGGGAAAGACCCCGACACGGTGGAATTGAACTTCCTCCAGGAAATTCAACAGCTGCAGGAAATCATCTTCGGTCTCGCCGGGAAAACCAACAATGAACGAACTACGAAGAATGGCTTCGGGCAAGGCCTGCCGAATGCGGTCAACCAGTCTTTTCTGTGTGTCCAAACTGCCGGGACGGTGCATAGCCCGCAGCATGCTGGTGGATGCATGTTGGAGGGGGATGTCAAAGTACGGAACAATGCGCTGTGCTTTCCGTATGACAGCGAGGACATCATCTGTCAGCGTTGTCGGATATGCGTACAGCAAACGGATCCAGTCCACTGTCACCTCGCGGTCCAAACGCTCCAGAAGCGCCGCAATGGCTGTTTGTCCTTGATCTATCCCATATGCAGTGGTATCTTGAGCAATCAAGTTAAGCTCGCGCACACCCCGTCCGGCCAAAGCCCGAGCTTCAGCCACAACGGCCTCCATACTGCGACTGCGCAGCGGCCCGCGGATCTTTGGTATGACACAGAAGGCACATGTGTGACTGCACCCTTCAGCAATTTTGAGATACGCGCTTCTACCTCCGTGCGCCAGAACCCTCGGCAAATCAGGGTCATCGTACGAAAAATACTCACTGCGGATTTCTTGAACTTTCTGCCCTCCCAAGACGCGTTCAATTACCGACGGCAGCTCAGCCATCTCGCCGGTTCCGAGAAGTCCGTCAATTTCGGGAATTTCCTGGGTCAGTTCCTCGCGATAACGGGCCGACAAGCAGCCCGTGACAATGAGTCCGCGACAGCGGCCCGTACGCTTATATTCCGCCATTTCCAGAATGGCCTCAATCGACTCTTCTTTGGCGGGCCCAATAAACCCACATGTGTTGACCACCAAGATATCGGCTTCTGCCGGTTCTTCCACCAAAGTAGCACCGTGCTTGACCAAGAAACCCAGTGCGATCTCTGTATCCACCAGGTTTTTCGCGCAACCTAAGGAAATCATTCCAATATTCCAATCTAATGCCATCTAGCTATTTCAGTCCTTTATACCACGCGGAACCGCAGCAAGAATTTGTGTCCGTCTGTGAGTATTCGCTTTTTGAGGCCCTATTCCTTCCTAAGGCGGAAAAGTAACGGCGCCAGGCAGGAAATCTCATCCCCGTGTGGAAAACAAAGGTATCATAACGAAAAAGGATTTTTTGACCATGGGTAGAAACACGTTAAAGTACCTCAGCCTCGTCAGCCAGTTAGGGTTGACCATCGTGATTGCCGTGGTCTTAGGCGGGTTTGCCGGGTTTCATGTGGACCGTTGGCTTGGTGTGTCTGCCATTTTTACCCTTCTCGGTATCCTGTTGGGTGCCGCCGGAGGCATGTGGGCCGCTTACCAGCTTGTGGTGAGCATGAACCAAAAACACAACGGAGATATGGATGATCAGGACCCATGAAACCACGTTGCCACGAAAATACCATCGCTAACTATATTTGGATTACCGCCGCTGGCGGTAGTTTCGCATTGTGGTGGATTGCCAGCCCTTGGGCGTATGGATTTTTCCTGGGAACAGCCATGGCGGGTCTGGGCTTTCGGCTTTTGATCGCTGATATGCGGCGTTTGACCAGTAGATCCGCAGCTCCAACCCGTCTGGCTCTGGCCGGATACCTGCGGCGCTATTTATTGTACGGTGCCACCATGGCTGTGGGTTTGATCAACCCGTGGATCGCGTTCGGCCCGCTCGTCGTCGGCTTATTGGTTCCCAAATTCATCATATTACTATGTACATCGGCCGCAAGGAGGACGCCCCATGGAAACTAGAGTCTTTTTTCACATCTTTTCGCTGCCTATCACAGAGACCATCTTCTTTACCTGGGTGGTTATGGCGATACTGACACTGATCAGCATCGTCTTTACCCGCAATCTGCAGCGAATCCCCCGGGGAATGCAGAATGTGCTTGAGATCGCCGTGGACGGCATTGAGAACATGGTTTACAAGGATATGGGCAAGCGTGGCTCGGGCTACGTACCCTTGATTTTGACCATTGCCCTGTTTATTTTGACAGCCAACCTCATCAGTATTGTCCCGGGTGCCTTTGCTCCGACGCAAGACCTCAACACCACGGCTGCCTTGGCCCTCATCGTGTTTTTTGTAGCCCACGGTTCCGAAATTCGAGTCAAGGGGCTGGGTGCCTACGTCAAGAGTTATTTTCAGCCATACTTCTGGATGTTTCCCATTAACGTTGTTGGGGAGATTGCCAAAGTTTTGAGTCATGCCTTTCGTCTGTATGGCAATATCCTTGGCGGCACCATCATCATCGGTATTCTTTATATGTTTGCACCCTATGTCTTACCAGTGCCACTCATGGCGTGGTTTGGTTTGTTCATGGGTGTCATACAAACAGCTGTATTTACGCTGCTGGCAGTTGCCTATATTCAGGTACGCCTGGAGTAGGGTTAGAGAAAGGAGGGAACAGAGAATGTTGGAAGCTGCAATCGTAGTGGCTGCCGTTGCTGTGGGATCTGGATTGGCCATGATCGCCGGTCTCGGTCCTGGTATTGGTGAGGGTTATGCCGCTGGTAAAGCCGTAGAAGCCATTGGACGTCAGCCTGAAGCCGAAAACTCAGTGCGCACAACCATGATCTTGGGTCAGGCCATTTCTGAGTCCACAGGTATTTACTCTTTGGCTGTGGCATTGTTATTGATCTTCTCGTTCGGTTTTCCCATGTTTAATAAGCTTATGGAGCTTTTGGGCTGATGGTGGTTGGGTGCATATGGCGTGCACCCAATTGCTTCTGCCTTAGTTCACATGTACGATGAAAAAGGGTGAGACCATTGATTGATCCTATTCAATTCCTTCAACAAACGGTTAACTTCCTCATTTTGCTCCTGCTGCTTAAGCGTTTCCTTTACGAGCCCATTCGCAAGTTCATGGACGAACGCACAGCAGCCATTGAGGACAATATTGCGCAGGCCGAAGCTGACAAAGCTGAAGCCGCTGAGCTGCGCTCAGAATTGGAAGAACGATTGAGCCAAGGGCGGCAGGAGGCCAAGGAATACCTGGACAATGCTATGCGGCGCAGTGAAAAGATGCATGAAGAACTTCTAACCGATGCCAAGAGCGAAGCAGAGCACATCAAGCAGCGGGCACAGGAAGACATCCGCCGTGAACAAGAACAGGCTTGGGCTGAGCTCAAAGACCAGGTTGTGCAGTTGTCCTTCCAGATCGCATCCAAGGTTGTCAAAGACTCCCTTGATGAAGAACGCCACGAGAAGTTGGTCAAGGATGTCGTCCGCGATTTGGATGAATCTCGGCTGGGTGATCGTCTATGAGTCAAAAGCAGACAGCACAGCGATACGCGCAAGCACTTTACGAGGTGGTTCCTCCGGAGGAACGCCAGGACGTTCAACAGGAATTCCAACAGGTGATGGAGATCTTGGA
>PWMW01000354.1 GCA_003559095.1 Clostridiales bacterium
CAACATGGAAGAAGTTTCGACTCCTTCAGCGCTTTGACGGGTATCAATACAGTATCGCTTCGGCTTAAGCAGCCCCCGTCGAGCGTTAATTAAAGGCCCTCGATCGCCCAGCGCTGGCGCAATATGGCTAACGCTTTGGCGTTTCGAGGGGGTCGCAACCTCCATGTTACTCCAAGGTGAGCATCACTTCGCGGCCGCAGTTGCCATGGCCGGCAGGTGATGCTTTTTTTCTCACTTTGTAGTAGGATAAAGAAAACGGTTCCTTGTGAGGACGCAGTTTCGATGGGAGGACGCAACATGGATACCAGCTTCCTGATCATTACGGGCTTATCTGGGGCCGGCAAGTCCGAGGTTATTAAGGCCTGTGAAGATCTGGGATTTTTCTGCGTGGACAATCTGCCGCCAGCTTTGATTCCCAAGTTCGCCGATATGGTGCTGCAGGCCGGAGGAGCCATTACCAAGGTAGCTCTGGTCAGCGATGTCCGCGGAGGCCTTTTCTTCGATGATATGTCCCACGCCTTGGAAGAGTTAGAACAGGTGGGTTTTGGGTATACTATTCTCTACCTGGAAGCGTCCGAGGAAACCCTGATTCGCCGCTTCAAACTGACCCGCCGCCGCCATCCTTTGGCATCAGAAGGCGGGATCGTGGATGGGATTGCCGAAGAACGGCGGCGCTTGGAGCAGATACGCGGCAAAGCTCACAAGATTGTGGATACCAGCGCCATCAGTGTCAAGGAGCTGCAAGAGCAGCTGTTGGAGTTTCTGACAGTGCGCAAGAGCGAGGCCCTAAACGTCAGCATTGTGTCCTTCGGCTTTAAGCACGGTCTTCCCCTGGATCTTGATCTGTTGTTCGATGTGCGTTTTCTGCCGAATCCCCACTATGTGGAATCCCTGCGGCCGCTGACGGGCAACGAACCCCAAGTGTACGAGTATGTGTTCAAGTGGCCGCTGGCCGAACAGTTTTGGCAGAAGCTCACGGACATGGTGAGCTTCTTGCTGCCGCAGTACATTCAAGAGGGCAAGAGCCAGCTGATTATTGGCGTGGCCTGTTCCGGTGGCCAACACCGCTCGGTGGCCATGGCCAACCGTCTGCGGGATTACTTAACCATCCAAAACTACCAAGTTCGTGTGGAGCATCGTGACATCGCCAAACGCTGAAGGGGTGAATTTCGTATGCAGCGATGGAAATGGTTGTACCCTGGAATGCGCGTCAAACGCTTCATGATTGTGATCATCCTCGGCGTTTTCTTTGTAGGTTTGGGCAGTGCCGTGCTGGTGGACAGCACATTCTTGGCCCGTTGGAAACAGGATATTCTGCAGTGGGTCGGTTCCATCTCTGGGTTCGGCCACATCTACGCCGGGCTGCTCCTCATCATTGTGGGACTGGCGGTGATTCTTTTGGGCATGCGCCATCTGGTGCACTCCATTGCCGAATCAGTTCTGCCCCGCGGCGAAACCAGTTTGGCCCAATGGGTGTATCGGAATCGCAATCTGGCTAAGGGACCGCGCATTGTGGTGGTCGGAGGCGGTACCGGCCTATCCACCATGCTGCGGGGTCTCAAGGAGTATTCCGATAACATTACCGCCATTGTGACTGTGGCCGATGACGGGGGCAGTTCCGGCCGCATCCGCGAAGAGCTGGGTATTCTCCCTCCCGGCGATATCCGCAATACGCTGGTAAGTTTGGCGGATACGGAGCCGCTTATGGAACGGTTATTCCAATATCGTTTTTCTTGGGGTCAAGGCTTGGAGGGCCACAGTTTTGGCAATCTCTTCATTGCGGCCATGACCGACATCACCGGTGATTTTGAAGAGGCCATTCGCGAAATGAGTAAGGTTCTGGCCGTGCGCGGCCGGGTTCTGCCAGCTACCTTGGCCACTGTGAAGCTGGGAGCTCGCTATGAAGACGGAGACGAAGCGTGGGGCGAAAGTCACATACCCCAGGAGGGACGGCAAATTACCCAAATGTTTCTGGAACCAAGCGATGTGCGTGCCCTTCCCGAAGCTCTGCAGGCTATTGAACAGGCTGATGTGGTTGTTTTGGGGCCGGGGAGCTTGTACACCAGCATTATTCCGAACCTGTTGGTGCATCCCATCCCCGAGGCCATTGGCCGCACGAATGCTCTGCGGGTGTACGTCTGTAATGTCATGACCCAGCCCGGAGAGACGGAGAACATGACCGCTGCCCAGCATGTGCGGGCGCTGGTGGCCCATGCCGGCCGGCGCCGAATCGTCGATGCAGTGCTGGTCAATGATGAACAGATATCGCCGGAACAAGCGGCGAAGTACGCAAACCAAGGGGCAAATGCCATCGAGCCCGATGTGGCGGAACTGCGGCGGCTGGGTGTGCAGGTGCGTGCCGCCAAGCTGTTGGATGCCCAGGATTTGGTTCGCCATGATCCCCGCAAGCTGGCCCAGGAAATTATGCAGATGGTGGAAGCACACACCGACGTTCCTTGGTGGGAAAAGAACGTTGGTTCCTGACTGGAGGCAAGAACATGGGCTTTTCCGAACGGACGAAACAAGAACTGGTGCGCGTGGTCCCCACGGCGCGCTGTTGCCGCGTGGCGGAACTGACTGCATTTTATGACTTTCACGGGTTTTTGCTGGGCCGCCAGCAGCAGTATTTGGACTTTTACTCCTCGTCGCCCTTGGCCGCACGGAAGATTCTAACCCTGCTCAAGGGACTGTATCCGGAGACGTATACGCAGACCTTGGTTCAACGCGCCCGGGCCCGCAAACACCAGGTGTATACTGTCAGGGTCTTGTCGCCAGTGGATAGCGAAGCCATCTACGCCGAAATGCACAACCAACCCATGACCGACCAGGACCCCCCGGTGCTGCGCAAAAAGTGCTGCCAGCGCTCCTACCTGCGGGGGGCGTTTATCAGTCAGGGATCCGTGACAAATCCCGAGCGGACCTACCACCTCGAGATCTCCAGTGACAAAACCACAACGGCCGCCAAGGTACTGGCCACTTTCTTGGCCCTCGGCCTCGAAGCCCGCATGACCCAGCGCAAAGGTGTGAATGTGATCTATTTGAAGGACGGTGAGCAGATTGTGCATCTGCTCAATGTGATTGGCGCCCATAGTGCGCTGCTGCAGCTGGAAAACATTCGTGTCATGAAAGGCATGCGCAACCAAGTGAACCGTTTGGTCAACTGCGAAACGGCCAATGTAGACAAGACCGTGAAAGCAGCCATGGAGCAGGTGGATCTGATCCGCCGCATTCAACACCATATGGGCCTGGACGAACTGCCGGAAAAACTACAGCAGGTGGCCTTGGTGCGTTTGGAGCATCCTTACGTTTCATTAAAGGAACTGGGCGAGCTCATGGTGCCACCGTTGAGCAAGTCCGGCATGAATTACCGCATGCGCCGCTTGACGGAGTTAGGCCGTTCGCTGACACCCTTGGCCAACGAAAGTGGTATCAGTTACGAGGACGACAGCCTTTGATCCTTACAGTGTAGGCTGCGAAACCACCGATCTCCACAGGATAACAAAGCTTGGCAGTGGTGTACATGACGACGGCCACTGCCAAGCTCTGATGGGAGGGCATTTTGGCAGCCCGTGGTCACGGAAATCCCAAGAATCCGGGATTTCGCGGTTACGGTTGAACGTTCTCAGGGCACGTTCGTTGTAAACACCACAAACGTCCTGCTGGCAGGGGTATAATCCTTGCTTAACAGATGGCCCGCTAAATAATTAACAAATAAACGGCAGGAGTCAGCCGCTATAAAACGAATATTGTTCATGCGGGACAAAAATGACAGGGTGGGACGGAAGTGGTCCCGCCGGGGAGATGCTGCGGCGTGGAACCTGTTTCGGTACTGCAAAAAATCGCGCCCGATATGGTCAAGGCCATGGAGCGTCGTTACCAGCTGCTGCGAACTGTCTATTTTACATGTCCCATTGGACGGCGAGCGCTGGCAGCGAAGGTGAAAGTGTCTGAGCGTACGGTGCGCAGAGAACTGGAATTGCTGGAAGATCAAGGTTTGGTAGTGGGTACGCCTGCGGGCATGCAAGCGACGCCCGCTGGTGAACAGGTGTTGGTGGAACTGAAAGAATATATTCGCACCATGTATGGTTTGGGTCAGCTGGAGCGGGATTTATCTGACATGCTGGGTATGGACACAGTCATGGTGGTTCCGGGTGACTCGGATCAAGATGAAGTTGTCAAGAAAGACATGGCTCGGGCCACAGCCCGTTATCTGCGGGGTGTCCTGCGAGATGGGGACGTGCTGGCGGTTACCGGGGGAACAACCTTGAGCCAAGTGGCCGATTGTTTTCCGGCGGACACGGTGCCGAAGCAGGTCACAGTCGTGCCGGCCCGAGGCGGCTTAGGAGAGGATGTCCATATTCAAGCCAACTCGGTGGCGGCGCGTTTGGCTGACCGTTTGGGCGGGCAGTATCGGCTGCTGCACGCTCCGGATAATGTAGCACCTGCTTTGGTGGATACCATTATGCGAGAACCGCGTATTCGCGATGTTATTTCGTTGGTGCGGCGCAGCCAAATTCTCCTGCACGGAATTGGCACCGCTGAAGAAATGGCCCGGCGGCGCGGCATGGATGACAGCACTGTGATGCAGCTGATTGCCGAAGGTGCCGTGGGTGAAGCGTTTGGGTATTACTTCAATGTGCAAGGCGAAATTGTCTACAGCATGGCTTCGGTGGGTCTGCGGATGGAGGATCTTAAGCAGATTCCCTTAGTGGTTGCGGTGGGCGGCGGTAAGAGTAAGGCCTGGGCGGTGCTATCTGTGGCCGGCACGGGCTATTGTGATGTTTGCATCACCGATGAAGGGGCAGCCCGGAGGTTGATGAGTATAAAACGATTAAAGGAGGATGTACAGAATGGCAGTTAAGGTTGGTATTAATGGGTTTGGCCGGATCGGACGTTTGGCATTTCGGGGTATGATGAAGGATCCGAACATTGAGGTTGTGGCACTGAACGACTTGACGAGTGCAGACATGCTGGCCCATCTTTTGAAGTATGACTCCGTACATGGCAAGTATGAAGGTGAAGTATCTGTTGATGGTGACAGTATTGTGGTGGATGGCCGGAAAATTCGCGTCCTGGCAGAAAAAGATCCCAAGAACCTTCCCTGGGGCGAAATGGGCGTTGAGTACGTTGTGGAAGCTACCGGCATTTTCCGCAAGCGCGACCAGTGCCAGTGGCACATCGATGCGGGCGCCAAAAAAGTTATCATTACCGCACCCGCCAAGAATGAAGACATTACCATCGTTATGGGCGTCAACGAAGATAAGTATGAGGCAGCGAACCATCACGTCGTTTCGGCTGCAAGCTGTACGACCAACTGCTTGGCTCCCTTTGCTAAGGTCCTTAACGACAAGTTCGGCATTAAGCATGGTCTGATGACTACGATCCATGCCTACACCAACGACCAGCGCATCCTGGATCTGCCTCACAGCGATCGTCGTCGGGCTCGGGCCGCAGCCATGAGTATTATTCCGACCACCACTGGTGCTGCCGCAGCCGTTGGCCTGGTACTGCCTGAACTGAAGGGCAAGTTGGATGGCTACGCACTGCGTGTGCCTACACCCACCGTATCTGTGGTTGATCTAGTGGCGGAACTGGACAAGGCTGCCACCGCTGATGAGATTAACGCTGCCTTTGAAGAAGCCGCAAACGGTGCTTTGAAGGGTATCCTCGGTGTGGACTATAACGAGTTGGTCAGCACCGACTACCGTGGTGATTCCCGTTCTTCCATCGTCGATGCTCCCCTGACCACCGTCATGGAAGGCAATACCGCCAAGGTTGTTGCTTGGTATGACAACGAGTGGGGCTACTCCATGCGTGTTGTGGACCTCATCAACTATATGGAATCCAAGAAGTAAGCTGCAGCGGATGCACATCCTGGAGGGGGGCAACCCCCTCCTTACTAAAGCTTGGAGGGATTTTCGTGAGCAAAAAAACAATTCGCGATATTGATGCAGCCGGCAAGCGGGTTTTAATGCGTGTGGACTTCAACGTTCCCATGAGCGACGGCGTGATCACGGACGACAAGCGGATTACCGCTGCACTGCCCAGCATTCAATACCTGCTGGAACGGGGCGCCCGCCTCATCCTGATGTCCCACTTCGGTCGTCCCAAGGGTAAGCCCGTGGACTCCATGCGGATGGACCCTATCGCCAAACATCTGGCCAATCTTTTGGGCCAGGAAGTGTACAAAGCTGATGACTGCGTGGGTGAAGAAGCCGAAAAAGCAGCCCATGCCCTCAAAGATGGCGAAGTACTGCTGCTGGAAAACACACGCTTCCATGCGGAAGAGGAAAAGAACGATCCTGAGTTTGCCAAGAAGTTGGCCGCCTTAGGCGAAATTTACGTTAACGATGCCTTTGGCGCCGCCCATCGAGCCCACGCCTCTACCGAGGGCGTGACGCAATACCTTCCGGCTGTATCGGGCTTTTTGATGGAAAAGGAACTGGAGTTTCTCGGCGGAGCCATTGAAGATCCCAAGCGCCCCTTTGTGGCCATCCTCGGTGGCGCCAAGGTTAAGGACAAGATTGCCGTGATTGAATCGCTGTTGGAAAAAGTGGATACACTGATCATCGGCGGCGGCATGGCGTATACGTTCCTCAAGGCTCAGGGCAAGGAAATTGGTAACTCACTCTTAGATGAAGAACGTCTGGACTACTGCCGCGATATTATGGAACGGGCTGCTGCCAAAGGCGTCAAGTTGATGCTGCCCGTAGATTTCGTGGTGGCTACAGAGTTTGCTGCTGATGCAGAGAACAAAGTGGTGGATGCCGACGGCATTCCTGCCGATTGGGAAGGCTTGGATGTTGGGCCGAAGTCTACCGAACTGTTCACAGCTGCTGTGGCCGATGCGGCCACGGTTATCTGGAACGGACCTATGGGCGTCTTCGAGTTTGATGCCTTTGCCAAGGGAACCAATGCCATGGCCAACGCTCTGGCTAAAAGTGCCGCGATCACTGTTATTGGCGGCGGTGATAGCGCTGCGGCCGTGGAAAAGGCCGGGTTGGCTGCTAAGATGGACCACGTGTCCACCGGCGGCGGCGCTTCCCTGGAATTCTTGGAAGGCAAAGTTCTACCAGGAGTTGCAGCTCTAAACGACAAATAGGAGTGAATTGTATGCGGACGCCGATTATCGCCGGCAACTGGAAGATGTACAAAACCATGCCGGAAGCGGTGGAAGCCTGCCGCCGTCTCGAAGAGATGGTGGAGGATTCCGCAGCGGAAGTGGTTGTGTGTGCACCTTTTACAACGCTCTCAGCATTGAGCGCTCTCGGGCTGGCCAAAGTGAAAATCGGAGCTCAAAACATGTATTTTGCAGAGGAAGGTGCCTTCACCGGTGAAGTGTCACCATTGATGCTGACCGACGTGGGAGTGCAGTATGTGATTATTGGGCACTCGGAGCGCCGGGAGATCTTTGGCGAAACCGATGAGTTAGTCAACAAAAAGGTTCGTGCGGCTCTGGAACACGAATTGACGCCTATCCTTTGTGTGGGTGAGACCCTTGAACAACGCAAGGACGGCCAAACAGAAACATTAGTGGATGGCCAGATTCGCCTGGCGTTCTCCGGAGTGGCCCCGGAAGCGGCTCCGACGGTCGTTGTGGCCTACGAGCCCATTTGGGCCATTGGCACTGGGGAAACAGCCACAGCGGAACAGGCTGAAGAAGTGATAGCGACGATTCGCGCCACCTTGACCCAATTGTATGGTGCAGAGATCGCCGAGGCCATTCGCATTCAGTATGGCGGCAGCGTTAAGCCTGCCAACATTTCTGAGTTGATGGCCAAGCCCAATATTGACGGTGCGCTGGTGGGTGGAGCCAGTCTCAAACCCGAAGATTTCGCGGCCATCGTCAGGTATTGAAAGGCTAAGCGGTGAGGAGGTAAAAACGTGTCGGGAAAACGACCAACAGCTTTAATTATTCTTGATGGATTCGGACTGAGCGATTATCCTGAGGGTGACGCTACCAAAAAAGCAAACACACCCACCGTCGATAAGCTCTATGCCACAAGACCTCATGCCAAGTTATCAGCATCGGGTGAAGACGTGGGTCTCGTGGCGGGACAGATGGGCGACTCTAATGTGGGCCACCTTAATATTGGTGCTGGCCGCGTGGTCTACCAAGACGTTGCTCGGATCTCCAAGGCCATTCGCGACGGTGAACTGCAGACGAATCCGGCCTTAGTCAAGGCCATGGAAGACGCCAAGGACCGGGACGGAACCCTGCACTTTATGGGTCTGGTCTCACCCGGCGGTGTCCACAGCCACACGGATCATCTGTATGCGCTGCTGGCCATGGCCAAGGATTTTGGCCTAACCAAAGTCTGTGTCCATGCGTTCCTCGACGGCCGCGACACGCCGCCCACTAGCGGCAAAGGCTATGTGGAGACCCTTGAGGCCAAAATGGCCGAGATCGGTGTCGGTGAGATCGCATTGGTGTCGGGTCGGTATTACGCCATGGACCGCGACAAGCGCTGGGAACGGGTGGAGTTGGCCTATAAGGCCATGGTACAGGGCGAAGGCCGCAAGGCCAGCAGTGCCCTGGACGCCATTCAGTATGCTTACGATCATGATGAGAATGATGAGTTTGTCATCCCCACCGTGATTGAGAAGGACGGCGCCCCCGTGGGCACTGTGCAGAATGGCGACGCCGTCATCTTCTTTAACTTCCGCTCGGATCGCGCGCGGCAGATTACGTGGGCGTTCACCAATGACGACTTTAACGGTTTTGAACGTCCCGGCGGCAGACTGGATCTGACCTATGTCTGCATGACCCAGTATGACATCAATGTCAAAGCTCCGGTGGCCTTCGCTCCACAGGATCTGAAAAACACGTTGGGTGAGTACCTCGGTTCTCAAGGTAAGACACAACTGCGGATCGCAGAAACAGAAAAGTACGCCCATGTAACGTTCTTTTTCAATGGCGGCGTGGAAGAGCCTTTCCCCGGAGAAGATCGCGAATTGGTACCTTCGCCAAAGGTAGCCACCTATGATCTACAGCCTGAGATGAGTGCTCCTGAAGTAACGAAGCGCGTCGTCGAGAAGATCCAAAGCGGTAAGTATGACTGCATTGTACTCAACTATGCCAACTGCGACATGGTGGGCCACACAGGCATTATGGAGGCAGCAATCAAGGCTGTGGAAGCAGTGGATAGCGGGCTGGCCCAAGTGCTTGACGCAATTGAAGCCCAAGGCGGTCAGGCATTGATTACAGCGGATCATGGCAATGCCGAACAGATGCTAGATCCGGACAGCAATGAAGTGTTCACTGCTCACACCAGCAACTTGGTTCCCATTTGGCTGTTCAACGGCGGTGACAAAACCATAAAAGACGGCATTTTGGCGGATCTAGCTCCGTCCATTTTGGACTTGATGGGTCTGGAGAAGCCAGCCGAAATGACCGGCTCAAGCTTGATCGAATAAGGAGGGGTTTGCATGATTATTGAAGATGTCTTAGCACGCGAGGTTCTGGATTCTCGGGGTAACCCAACGGTTGAAGTGGAAGTTGTCTTGGCTGACGGTGCCTTTGGCCGAGCCATCGTGCCTTCCGGCGCATCCACAGGTGCGTTTGAAGCGGTGGAACTGCGTGACGGTGACAAAGGTCGCTATCTGGGCAAAGGTGTAGAAAAGGCTGTCGAGAACGTCAACGAAATCATTGCTCCTGAGATTATCGGCCTCAATGCTGCCGAACAGAGTTATGTTGACAAGGTTCTTATTGAACTGGACGGTACACCCAACAAGGGCAAACTAGGCGCCAACGCCATTCTCGGTGTTTCCATGGCTGTGGCCCGTGCTGCTGCCGAATCCACCGGCCTGCCGCTCTACCAGTATATTGGTGGCGTCAACGCCAAACAGCTGCCCGTGCCAATGATGAACATTCTTAACGGCGGCGAGCATGCCGATAACAACGTGGATATTCAAGAGTTCATGGTTATGCCTGTGGGCGCCAAGTCCTTCAAGGAAGCTCTGCGCATGGGTGCAGAGATCTTCCACAGTCTGAAAAAAGTTCTTTCCGGGAAAGGCCTGAACACTGCTGTGGGTGATGAAGGCGGCTTTGCTCCCAACTTGGGTTCCAACGAAGAAGCTCTGCAGGTTATTGTGGAAGCCATTAAGGCAGCCGGCTACACACCGGGCGAAGATGTGGGCTTGGCACTGGATGTGGCTGCCACTGAAATATTCAAGGACGGCAAGTACGTCTTGGCCGGTGAAGGCAAAGAACTGACCACCGACGAGATGATCCAATTCTATGCGGATCTGGTGGACAAGTACCCGATTCTTTCCATCGAAGATGCACTGAGCGAAGACGAGTGGGATGGCTGGAAGAAGCTCAACGATGCCTTGGGAACGAAGGTGCAGTTGGTGGGTGACGACCTGTTCGTAACCAATACCGAACGTCTTGCCAAGGGAATTGAGATGGGTGTTGCCAATTCCATCCTGATCAAGGTCAATCAGATCGGTACACTGACCGAAACCCTGGATGCCATCGAGATGGCCAAACGGGCTGGCTTCACCGCAGTGGTCTCCCATCGCTCCGGTGAAACCGAAGACTCCACCATCGCTGACCTGGCCGTGGCAGTGAATGCCGGCCAGATCAAGACCGGTGCACCGTCCCGTACCGACCGTGTGGCGAAGTACAACCAGCTGCTGCGCATTGAAGAGGAACTAGATGAAGTGGCATATTTTCCAGGTAAAGCTACCTTCTACAACATGAAGTAGAACGGTCTTTCACGTTCGACACAGAGGCAAAATGCGAAGGGGCCGCACACAGCGGCCCCTAGCACTGCATGACAGTGATGGGTGCAAAAGCGCCCCCTAAGGAACCCATTGGTTTTCCCGGAAATCCGGGCAAACGCAGGCCGAACGCCTCGGTGAAATCGCAGCGAAAGCGATATCGCGTCTCTTGTTAAGGGCTCGCCAGGGTACTTTGTCAACACATTTCTAAAAGGCCTAGTTGCAGGCCTGCATCCTTGGGGCTCGTTGGTACCAAGCATGGCCAACGGTGCTCGCGGAGTTCGTGATTCCGTTATTCACAGCTTGTTTTTGCTGAACAGCTGTGGTAAAATGACTTTATGTGAAATCTATCCCAGCAGGGAGGTGTAGGCACGCATGACTACCTTTCTCATGATTATTCAGTTTTTCGTGGCCATCGGCCTTATTGCAGCTGTTCTCCTCCAGGAAAGTAAAGGAGAAGGACTCGGCTCTATCGGCGGTGGTGGACGGATGTTTTTCAACCAAGCGAAGGGTACCGAAAAGGTACTAGAGAAGGCCACCACCTACCTGGCCGTTGGGTTCTTAGTCTTATCCGTTGTTTTGTCCTTAATGTGAATTAGCTGCAGCAGCCTGAAAACAATGGTTTTCAGGTTTTTTGCTGTCTGGGGTGAATGGTCCGCTCAAGGGTCAGGGTTCCCTGTAATAAACGCCCGGATGTGCTTGTTCCGGGTTTTTTCGCGCAAAAAAACAGCTGCCATTTTAGGCAGCTGTTATCACCAAAATTGGTGGAGGTGAGCGGAGTTGCACCGCTGTCCGCAGATGAAACCACACCAGCTTCTCCGAGCGCAGCCGTGATTTTGATTCTCGCTCCTTGATGCTCCTCACAGCTGGATCATCAAGGCGCCAGCCCTAAGTGTCCCCGAACGCTGCGGGCGGAGCGTTCAAGCTAGCCTGCTAGTTTGACACCGCGTTCATGCCCACAGGCAAGGAATGAGGCGGCGTTAGCTGGTTATTAAGCAGCTAAGGCGTAATTATCGTTTGCAGTTACTTTAGGGTCCCAGGTGATTAACGAGGTTCCGGGGTCCTCGGCTCGCTACTGATGCTCTTCCTATCCACGTCGAAACTAATTCACCCCCAAGAGGATATGCATCCCGTGTCCGGGCATCCCTGCTTCGGGTCCACTGTTATGATACCACAACCGCAGTCAGCGGTCAATGGCCTTAAGCTGGCCCGCTGTCCTCAACGAAAGCGGTCTTTGATGGCCCGTTCCACCCGTCGAGCTTCATCCTTGCGGGCTAGGGTTTCCCGTTTGTCGTACAGCTTTTTCCCTTGGGCCACGGCCAACTCTACCTTGGCTCTGCCCCGCTTGAAGTACAACCGCAGTGGAATCAGAGTCAGGCCCTGCTCCTTGGTCTTGCCAATCAACCGCTGGATCTCCCGTTTGTGCAGCAGCAGCTTGCGAATGCGCAGGGGATCGTGGTTGAAGCGATTGCCGTGCTCGTAGGGGCTGATGTGCATTCCGTGAAGAAACACTTCTCCATCTTTGACCCGGGCAAAACTGTCACGAATGTTTACTTTGCCCAGACGCAGGGATTTCACCTCGGTTCCCTGCAGGGCGATACCTGCTTCGAGCGTATCCAGAATGTGGTAGTCATGGCGGGCTTTGCGGTTATCGGATATGATCTTAACACCTTCGTCTTTGGCCATTGCACCCGCTCCTTCGTGAATTGTCTGTTACCAGTATAGCAGGGCTGAAGGATTTTCTCAATGCATGGCTGTGGCGACCAAAAGAACTCCGCAGAGATTGAGCACCTGCCACCATATTTGAGCTGGGGTGTTACGACTTCTATAAGAATAGGGAAATGACCGAAATCCCGATGGCATGCAGGATTCAGGCTGTTAACAGCGAAAACAATAGCGTACGCCTTGTTGGGAGGTTTTTCCGATGAAACACCGTTGGTTAGCGGTAGCAATCATTCTTTTCTTTTTCGCAGCCGGGGCTGCACAGACAGCTATAGCCGCCGTAACTCTTTATGTCGATGATACGCTGGTAACCTGGGAACATCCAGCATTCGTGACCAGCGGCAGCGTAATGGTGCCCATTACCGTGGCGGAGGAATACTTAGGCGCCGACCTGCGATGGAGCCCTGGTGACACCAAAGCAGAAGTGGCCTTTGATGACAAAGAACTAGTCCTGGAAGCGGGCCGTGTGCGGACGCTTGTTAACGGCGAATACATATCGATGGAGCCCTACGCCCGCATGGACCAGGGTTTCTTAATGGTGCCGCTGCGTTTCTTGGTGAACCATTTGGGAATGCGGATGAACTTCGACGGCAGTATCAATGGTCTGCGCATCACCCGTACCGAGGCCCAGCGGGCCCTTGGGGAAGCGCGCCCGCTATTGATCTTTGAATCCACAGACGCTCCGGAGGCCGCTGCGGATCTGGAGGTTACCGAGCCGATGCCGGAGATGGCTGCCGAACTGGCCGAACCCGAGGCCGATCAAGAGGAAAAAGAACTGCCTGAGGCGGTAGAAGAACCGGCAGAACCTCGCAGGGTCATCTCCATTTTGGAACGCCCGACGTCCCGGGACGCCGCGACAACAGACACGGCACCGGAGGAAGAAGTGCAGGGACCGCCTGTGGAAGACGAGCCTGCCGTCACCGACGTTCCCCCAGCTGACGAAGGGGCTGTGGTGGAGACGCCCCAACGCCGCATTGTCACGCTGTTGGAGCGGCCGTCACCGAAGTTCGGCATTGAGTCCATGGCGGAGGAAGAGGCTGTGTCAGAAGAAAGTGGCCAAACCTTCACTCCCGGCGAAGAGTTGAGCTATCTCAATGATTGGCGGGAGCAGCTGCGGGCCAATGGGATTTTGCGTGTTCTTCCAGATGCAGGAATTGGAGTGGACGAAGGTCCCCAGGATCTCACGGCCATTCACTATGAAGGTGGGCCGCGATCCAACGTTCGGATTGATGTGGAACATTTCGACCGTTACCAGACCGTGCTGCTGGTGGAGCCCGATCGTCTGGTCCTTGATCTTCACGGCGTTCAAGGGGAGGGTTTGCCGGAACAGATCATCGATGGTCCTTTGATCCAGCGCATCCGCAGCAGCCGTTTTGACGATGAGACCATCCGGATCGTATTTGATCTGCACACATCCACTGGCTATGAGGTGCGTCACTGGCCCGACGGCGGGCTGGAAGTGGAGTTTAATTACCATATTACCAACGTGTATCTGGAACGAGATGGCTTGGAAGGGCAGCCACAGCTGCATATCGGTGCCAGTGACCATCCAGAGTACACTGTCATTCAGCTCATCGAACCGCGGCGCATCGTTCTTGACTTTCACAATGCTACCTTGGTGGGTGGAGCCCAAGAAACTTTGGTGCAGGATGGACGGGTCCAGCGGGTGCGAGTCAGCCAGTTCATTCCGTCCACGACCCGCGTTGTGCTGGACCTGGAAGACGAAGTTACGCCCTTGGCAATGACAGCAGGCGCAGGCGAATATATTCTGAACTTGTTCGAAGGCAGTCAAGCGGAAGCCCGAATTTACCAAGCTCGTGTGGCCCGCGAGACTCAGATTAGCAGCGATTATGACGCCACCCGCATTGACCTGCCCAGTCATCCTCCTCGGTCTGTACGGCGGGAGGGGGCTGCATTGTCTGGATATGTGGTGGTGGTGGATCCAGGACACGGGGGCTCTGACCCGGGAGCGATTGGTCCCCGGGGGACCTTCGAAAAAGATGTTGTCTTGGATATCAGCCTCTATCTAGGAGCCCTTTTGGCAGAGGCCGGCGCCGAGGTGGTGTTCACACGGACCACCGACAAGTATGTCAGTATCTTCGAGCGACCGCAGATGGCCATCCATGCTGGGGCAGATATTCTGGTATCGGTACATGCCAACTCGTACATTGGCAATTCTGCCCGCGGTACAGAGACGCTGTACCACCCGAAGGATGTCAAGAACCAGTTATTGGCTCAGTCCATCCAAACGGAACTGGTGCGAGCTGTTGAGTTGATGGACCGCGGCCTGCGCCGGCGCACGGACTTGGCTATCCTCAACCACTCACATATACCGGCTGCCTTGGTGGAAGTGGGTTTTATCAATCACCGGGAAGAAGAACTACTGCTGCGCAGCAGCGGTTTTCAGCAGGTGGCGGCGGAAGGAATCTTCAACGGCATTGTTAAGTATTTCGAGAGCATTGCGCGGTAAGGAGGGTTTTCCATGGACTGGAGACGAGTTACAGGCATCGTACTCCTAGTGGCCGCCTTGTTGTTCGGATTGCGGCAGATACTTCCCTCCGATGGCCCACCAGGTCTGGTGGGATTAGGGGAGCCACACTTTGTGGTGTATTTTTCCTCGGAGACCGATGGCCGGCTGATGCCCGAGCATCGCAGCGGGTTTGGAACTGTGGAGGAGCGGTTGGCAGTACTGCAGCATGGTCCGAAGACCAAAGGGCTGGTGAACATGCTGCCCCGGGGAACCGAAGTGATTGGCTACGAACTAGAACGCGGGATATTGACGGTGAACTTCAACGAACGTCTGCGCAGTGGGCACTCGGGCGGCAGCTATGGCGAGCTGCTCACTGTCTACGGAGTTGTCAATTCTTTGGTGGAAGCTCCCACGGTGGAGCGGGTCCGGATCGTCATCGAAGGACAGGTCCAAGATACGCTGGTGGGGCATCTTAATCTGCGGGAGCCACTGGCTGGGGATCGCAGTTTGTTGGGTCAGATTCCTTGAAAACAACCGCGAGTTGGCAGCGGCGTGGGTATGCTGGGCACTGGGAATGCGCTCTGACCCACGCCGATTTTTCGAGATCGTGAGGTTTGTGAACATGCTGGATCACTGGGAAGGAGCTCATGTAGGAGTCTTGGGGTTGGGCGTGAGCAACGCGGCAGCGGCCCGTTATCTGCTGCAGCGAGGTGCTGTGCTGACGGGGCATGACCGCAAGGATTGGGAGCAGCTGCCCGCGGCCATTCGCGAACTGCAGGAGCAGGGGATGGATTTTTGCTTGGGCCCTGGATATCTGGAAGGACTGGAACGCTACCGGGCGGTCCTGCTTTCGCCGGGGATTCCCAAGCGGCTGCCAGAACTGGTGCGACTGCGCCACCACAGCCTGGTGTTTGGTGAAGTGGATCTGGTCTTCCAAGAAGCACAGGCACCGATTTTGGGTATTACCGGCAGCAGCGGCAAGACGACCACTACGAGTTTGGTGGGAGCGATGCTGGCGCAGTCTGGCACGGAAACGGTGGTGGGCGGCAATATTGGCGTACCATTGGTGCTGCAAGCCCATGCCATTCCGCCGACGGCCCGCATTATCTTGGAGTTATCCAGCTTTCAGTTGGAGTGGCTGCACCGTTCACCCCATGGCGCCTTGGTAACAAATATTAGCGAAAACCACCTGGACAACCACGGGACCATGGCTGCCTACATTGCTGCGAAACGCGGCATTCTGCGGACGCAGACTTCTGCAGATTTTGCCGTTCTCAATTATGATGATCCTGTGGTCCGCGGCTTCGCCCATGCAACCCCAGGCCGGGTTTGCTGGTTCAGCCGCCGCGGCCCAGTACCAGCGGGCGCTTGGCTGCATGGCTCAAAACTGCTCTACAGAGATGAGCACGGCCAAGACCAGCTCATTGCCGAACGCTCGGAGATACCGCTGCCCGGCGAACACAATGTGGAGAATGTGCTGGCCGCAGTGACCATGGCCCGGCAAGCTGGAGCTTCCTGGGAAGGAGTTCGGAGTGCGCTGCGGACGTTCGCAGGGGTGCCCCACCGCTTAGAGTGGGTGGCGGACATCCAGGGAGTATCCTTCTACAACGATTCCATTGCCACTTCACCCACTAGGTCTATGGTAGGGACGGCCAGCTTTGAGCGGCCGGTACTGCTTTTGGCAGGCGGCTATGACAAGCAGCTGAACTATGAGCAGTGGGCGCAGAGCCTGCGCAATCGAGTGAAGGCTCTGATCCTGCTTGGTAGTGCGGCGCCCATTCTTCAGCAGGCTCTAGTCAGCGCTTACGGGCCGCAGGCTCCCTTCCCCGTTACCCAGGTGACTGACCTAGACCAGGCAGTGGCATTGGCGTGGCGCAAGGCCGACCCGGGGGATGTGGTGTTGCTGTCGCCGGCTTGTGCCAGTTTTGACCAGTATCAGAACTTTGAAGAACGGGGTGAGCACTTTCGCCAGTTAGTGCAGCAGCTGCGGGCTGACACAGAGGCTGCGCCCCTGTGAACGACCGCTTACACCCGGCGAGTCCCAGTGACAGGAGGGAAATACTGTGAAGCAGTTACGACCACCACTTACAGCAGATGATGTCCAGACGTTGCATTGCGGCGATGAAGTGCGTTTTTCCGGCGTCATTTACACGGCCAGGGATGCCGCCCATCTGCGGATGATGGAGCAGCTGCGCCGGGGCGAACCGCTGCCTATTCCCATGGAGGGTGCCGTCCTGTATTATGTGGGCCCCTGCCCGGCTCCGCCCGGTCACGTCATCGGCTCTGCCGGGCCCACCACCAGTGGCCGCATGGATCAGATGACCATACCGCTCTTGGAGGCCGGCCTCAAAGGCATGATCGGTAAAGGTGGCCGCAGCCAGGAGGTCATAGATGCTATGGTTCAACATGGAGCCGTTTATTTCGCTGCCTTGGGAGGTGCCGGCGCACTCATAGCCGCCAGCATCAAAGAAGTGGAAGTGGTGGCCTATCCCGATCTGGGTCCGGAAGCCATCCACAAGCTCATCGTAGAGGACCTGACGGCGGTGGTAGCAGTTGACAGTCACGGTAAGAACCTTTATAGTGAAGGTCGAAGACAGTACCAAAGATGAACGTTTGGAGGCGTTTTGATGGCAAGATATGATGGACGAGAGCCCAATGAGCTGCGTCCAATCAAGATAACACGCAACTTCATTAAGCATGCTGAAGGATCCGTCTTGATCGAGGTGGGAGACACGAAAGTGATCTGCACCGCCACCGTGGAAGAGAAAGTTCCGCCATGGATGCGGGGCCAGGGTTCGGGTTGGGTTACCGCTGAGTATGCCATGCTGCCGCGGGCCACGGAGACACGGAACATACGGGAGTCGGCCCGGGGAAAGATCGGCGGCCGCACCTACGAAATTCAACGGCTCATTGGTCGGGCCCTGCGTTCAGTGGTTAACTTGAAGGCTTTGGGAGAGCGCACCATTTGGGTGGACTGTGATGTAATCCAAGCCGATGGCGGTACGCGCACCAGTGCTATTACCGGTGCCTTCGTGGCACTGATGGATGCCGTTAACGGACTGCAGGCCAAGGAAAAATGGAAAGAGTCTCCCATTACGGATTTTTTGGCTGCCATCAGTGTGGGCGTGGTGAATGACCAGCTCCTGCTGGATCTCAATTACGTGGAAGATTCCTCGGCACAGGTGGACTTCAACGTGGTCATGACAGGCAGCGGCCAGTTGGTGGAAGTGCAGGGAACGGCGGAAGAAAAGCCCTTTTCCCGCGCACAGATGAACGAAATGATGGACTTAGCTGAGAGTGGCATTTCTCAGTTAGTTCGCATGCAGCGGGAGATCCTTGCCAAGGATTGGGCTCTGCGCTTGGGAGGCAGCAGTACATGAAACGCACATTAGTCATTGGTTCCCGCAACGCGCACAAAGTGGCAGAGATCCGCCAAATTTTGCAGGATCTGCCCTTTGCGGTTGTTTCGGTGGCGGACTTCCCTGATGTTCCGGATGTGGTGGAAGACGGTGAAACCTTCGAAGCCAACGCGGTCAAGAAAGCTCGGGAGACGGCAGCGGCGGTGCAGCAGCTAACGTTGGCCGATGATTCGGGATTGGAGGTAGCTGCCCTTGATGGTGCACCCGGCGTGTATTCGGCCCGCTACGGCGGTGAACCCCGCAGCGACGCCCGCAATAACGAGAAGCTGATGGCCGAGTTGGCGGGAGTGCCTCAAGAGCAGCGGACGGCGCGTTTTCGTTGTGTGATGGCATTGGTGGATCCCATGGGTGCAGAGGTGGTTGTCGAAGGTACCTGCTCAGGCCGGATCGCATTGGAGCCGGCGGGCCAGCATGGCTTTGGCTACGATCCTTTGTTCGTGGTGGATGGTTATGATCAAACCATGGCACAGCTGGGAGCAGCGGTGAAAAACCGCATAAGCCACCGTGCCCGAGCCCTGCAAGAGCTCAAAAATGTGCTGAACAAAATGGCGCAATCCAGTTGACACAAGGGGTTCCCTGTGTTAAGATTTAACTTGTCAGTCCGGCAGGCACTGTAAAGTGACAACGGAAATTGATTCGGGGCGTGGCGCAGTTTGGCTAGCGCGCCTGCCTTGGGAGCAGGAGGCCGGAGGTTCAAATCCTCTCGCCCCGACCATCTTCTACCACCGGATGTGGACGCTAGCGGGTGTAGCTCAATGGTAGAGCACCGGCCTTCCAAGCCGGCTATGGGAGTTCGATCCTCCTCACCCGCTCCATTAAGCGGGCGCCTGTAGCTCAGGGGATAGAGCATCGGACTTCTAATCCGAGTGCCGCAGGTTCGATTCCTGCCAGGCGCGCCAAACGGATGACTCGTGGTGGGTATAGCTCAGTAGGTTAGAGCGCCAGGTTGTGGCCCTGGAGGTCGCCGGTTCAAATCCGGTTACTCACCCCATTTTTATACAATGCAGTCGGTGAACCGGCTGTTTTTTTGTACTTCAAAACTCTAGTACCAATAACAGCTTTTCCAGTGAACACCAGTTAGGCACCGCAGTGCTAAGTGATGACTGACGCTGAGGGAAAGAGAAAGAGCGGAGGAAAGCGCATGCGTTTACCAGAGTTGAAAATCGGGAATTTGGTTTTGCCCCGACCGATCGTGCAGGGAGGGATGGCGGTCCGCGTGTCCACAGCCCGTTTGGCAGCGGCAGTGGCTAATGAAGGCGGGATTGGCATTATCGCCGGTACCGGAATGGCATTAGAAGAACTGCGCAGCGAAATTCGGCAGGCTCGGGCCTTAACCAACGGTGTCATTGGAGTTAACGTTCTTTATGCTGTCACCGAGTTTGCTGATTTGGTCAAAGCAGCCTTGTCTGAGGGTATTGATCTGGTCTTTTCCGGCGCCGGGTTCTCCCGGGATATGTTCAGTTGGGGGCGCGAGTTTAACACACCCATTGTGCCTATTGTTTCCACAGCTAAGTTTGGTGTGCTGGCCCAGAAGATGGGAGCGGCCGCCGTGGTGGTGGAAGGCACGGAGGCCGGAGGCCATCTAGGCACGGACCGTTCCATCAAAGAAATTCTGCCCGAAGTGAAGCAGGCGCTGCAGATACCTGTTTTGGCAGCCGGCGGCATCGTGGATGGGCATGATATCAAAGAGATGCTGGATCTGGGCGCTGATGGTGTCCAGATGGGAACACGGTTCGCAGCCAGTGTGGAATCCAATGCATCGCAGCAGTTCAAGGAATGGTATGTCCGTTCCTGTGGTGACGATGTGATTCTCGTGGATAGTCCCGTGGGATTGCAGGGCCGAGGCTTGGCCAATGCCTTCTCTCGCTCTGTGGAAGGCGATCAGCGAGTTCCCACTGCCCAATGTGTCAACTGCCTCAAACGCTGTTCGCACAAATTCTGCATACTCGATGCTCTGCGAAACGCCACCGAAGGTGGAGATTTTGACCGGGCGCTGGTATTTTCTGGTGCGAAGATCGACAAGATAAAAAGCATATTGTCGGTCAAGGAGATCTTTCAGCAATTGGATGCGGTGTTGGCGGCTTATTGAATCAGCAAACGCAGCTGCTTTGGAGCGGCTGCGTTTGTCGCGCCGTCGCCGGGCAGCGGGGCCGTTGCAGGACGGTGTATTGCCGCAGCATGCTGGTCTTTCCGACGCCGAAAGAAATGGCGAAACAACGGTCTGTGCGGTTGACAAAGCACCTGTTCCACATGTAAACTTACAGTAACGGCAATATTTTATTTTTTTGAGTTCTGTAGAAACCGGTTCCAGCAACCGGCTCAGGAGGGTGAGGCTGTGAATAAAACGACCATGTTCGTGCTGTTGCTGTTGTTGTTGCTCCAGGTATCACCAGTGACATGGGCTTCCCAACCCATGTCACTGACCTTAGGGGAAGCCTTGATCGAGCCCAGTCCCATGGCTATCAATGGTATGAATTACGGGAATTGGATGATTCTCCATGATTTGGCCGCTGAGTACCACGAACTGAATATTCCGCTGCTGCGTTTTCCTGCAGGGAACTACGGTGACGAAAATCTCCTGACACACAGGGCCCTGGAACGTTTTGTGCGGGCCGCCGAGTTCCTCGATGCTGAACCCATGGTGCAGCACAATATCCTGCAAGGAACACCGGAAGAGGCAGCCCATTGGGTACAGGTGTCCCTGGACGAAGGCTGGGGTATTCGCTATTGGTTCATCGGCAATGAACCGGATCTATTTGCCACCAATCGCGCCCAACCCCATTGGACGCCGGAATTTTATGCCCAGACGTTTCGGGATTACGCCCAAGCTATCAAGGCAGTGGATCCCCAAGCTCAAGTGATCGGTCCTGTGGTCACCGGAACCCCCAATGAACGCTGGATAAAGACATTCCTGAACACAGCCGGCGATGTGGTGGATATCCTTGCCTGGCAGTGGTATCCCAGCGACGGGAGCATGGACCGGGAAGAAGCCTTGGCCACCGCAGTGAAGGTGAGAGATCACATGCGGATGTTTCGCCAGTGGATGGCGGATCCGGCCATTAATCCTAGGGGCTATCAGCGGGAAATACCGTTGTTCTTGTCCGAATTCGGTCTCAGCTGGCGGACCAACCACGCCCGCCTGCTGACAGACATGACCGCTGCCCTCTGGTTGGCGGAAGCTTGGAGTGAAATGCTTTTGGAAGGTATGGACTATGCGGCATACTTCGCTCTGCAGGGTACAGGTGGTCACGGCTTGTTCGATGTGG
>PWMW01000208.1 GCA_003559095.1 Clostridiales bacterium
CCCCGGCAGTACCTTCATTAACAAAGAAGAGGCAGGTTTTGGAGCCATCGCGGATATTGGATGCTATCCGCTGGACATGGCCCTTAACGCTCTGGGATATCCAAAGCCGCTGACTGTTTCCAGCTACGCCAGCGATTTCATGGGCAAAAATCCCAAGTACGCAACGGGTCCTCGGGGCCGTAACTGGGATCCCGCCAAGTTCAATGTGGAAGACTTCGGCGTCGCATTGGTTCGTTTGGAGGGGGGTATGGTGCTCAACTTCAAGATTGCCTGGTCCATGCACATGGATACGTTGGGTCCCGCCATGTTCCTGGGACAGGATGCGGGGCTCAAAGTCAGTTCCGATTATGTCGGACCCTATGGTGGAGGTTGGGGTGGCATTGCCAGCATGGAACTGTTCCATGATATTCAGGGCCATACTACATCCAGTGCGATTCCCATCAAAGAACGCCAAAGCAATATCTTCACCGAAAAAGTAAAAGACTTCGTGGAGAGTATCCAAAACGAAGGTGAAGCACCCATTCCCGGGTTGCAGATTGTACGCAACCAAGCGGTCATCGACGGCATTTTCCGTTCGGCCAAAGAAGGTCGGGAAGTGGCCATCGAAATACCAGAGATTTGAGCAACATACAACACATGAGGAGCGAGCCCCAACGGGCCGCTCCTTTTGTTTTGCGTGTTCGAGCCGTCGCCGCAACAGGAAAAATCGGCCGCAGCTCAAGTGAACTTGGCCACGACTGCGGCCAGGTGATGAGCATAAGGTTCACCCAGCCCCACAAGACCCAGCAAGGTCCCCACTCGCCACAGATCACGCCGCTGCTGAAATTCCTTGTCAATGGGCGCTATCTCTCGGTACCCGGCAAATAACGCTTCCGGAACTGTATCGAAGAAATCCACATGGGCCAGATCCATCTCGGGATGCCCGTAGTACACGGCCACATCGATGACCACCGGACCTGCGCCGGTGCTGATGAAGTTGTTTTGCTGGGCATCTCCATGCAGCAAGGCAGGCTGAATCGGATCGCCGCACAACGCAGGCAGACGAGCGATCAACCGCTCGACTTTGCCGCCCAACTGTGCTGTCAGATATCCCGATTGGGCGGCGAAGTCCAACCACGGCAGCAAACGCCGCGCGGCATAAAACTCTGCCCACTCCTTAGTTTGCGTATTGTCCTGCTTCAGGGGGCCAAAGTAGGTGTGGTGGTCCAACCCACAGTATGATCCCTTAATGCAGTGAATTTGGGCAAGGCATCTGCCGATCTCCCGCCACTGCGTTTCCCTGCGGGGGACCACGTCTACGGCTTCGAGAACCGCCATGGTAACATCGCCTGCAGCGCACAGAACGCCCAGATGCCGGGGCGTCAGTACCCCGGCCTGGTCCGTGAGATAGCGGAGCCCCAACCTTTCCTTCGAAAACTGGTCATAACCGCAGTCATCTGCGCTCATTTTCACGAAAACTCCATATTGGCCATCGGACAAAATGGCACACGGATGGGAGGCCAGATCATTTTTATCTTCGATCAGCGATATCCGCCACGACCGTCCTAGGTGCGACGAGACAAGGTTCTCAATGGGAGTACGAAGCGAAGGGTCCAACAGTGGATGGTCTTCTGTCATGGCGGTGCCTCCTTGGACAAGTGACTGCTGCATTGCGTCATCCTTTCGCCGGCGGTTCCTTCGATGCCTGCTCACGGGGACGCAACACAAAGAGACCCTGCAGGGAAGCGTCCAGGGTCTGGATACAGTTTTTGTGG
The DNA here is from genome assembly GCA_003559095.1 of Clostridiales bacterium. Classification (GTDB taxonomy): domain Bacteria; phylum Bacillota; class Limnochordia; order Darwinibacteriales; family B1SED10-159; genus SLOZ01. The sequence goes on from PWMW01000208.1 coordinate 1,755, forward strand.
GGATACCAAGGCGTCGGTTTTTGCCCAAAGTGTATCACCGTGTAAGGCTATATCCCGAATGGAATCCCTTTTCCCTCGACCAACGCCTCATAGACCAGCCTCGTTTTGTTCACATAATCCCTGCCACGGTCTAGGGCATACCCCCGGCCCACAGCGGTGACGATCTTTGCGTCAGCCAACAAAGGTTCATAACGATCCAAGAGATCCACAGCGCCTTGGCGCGGGGCACTTCTCCCGTCCAGAACAACGTGGACGTAAGTATCCCCTACTCCCATCTCCTTGGCCAGGGATGCAATTTCAACCACCTCTTTGATCGTTCCATGTGAACTAGCCTCAGACAAGATGCCGATCAAATGCAAGGCGCGACCGCGTTCGTGCGTTTGCTGCAGGGCGTTGACAATAACATCATTGTTCCTAAAGCCCGTCTTCATGGCTTCTAGAAGACGCAGCTCATCCTGTTGCACTACTCTACCAGCGCCGATGGTCAGGTGACCCGTTTCTGAGTTCCCACTTCGGCCTTCTGGGAGCCCCACATGTACACCGGATGCTTCCAGGAGAGTGTTGGGATATTTCTGTTTGAGGGCATCAAAGAAAGGCGTATTGGCGGCGTAGATGGGATTTGTCGCCGCGTTAGGCTCTCCAACGCCCCAGCCGTCGAGGATCAGCAAGAAAACTTTGGTACACGCCAATTCAGCCTTGACCAGAGGTATTCCGGTCATCTCATCTGGTATGGGCAGGCCCAAGATGCTCAGGATCGTAGGCGCTACATCAGCCAATGACCCCGCATTCATGGTGACATCCCCTCTGTGCAGTCCTTCACTCACCAGGATGAAGGGAACCTTAGCGGTGGTATGAGACACGCTTGGTGACCCGTCTTGCGACCGACCTTTCTCGATCAGACCATGATCAGCTGTGATAATCGTTGTGAAACCTTCTTCAAGGGCGCGGCCGACAACACGCCCCAAGACTTCATCAACCACTTCGATGGATTTCACTTTGACATCCCAATCATCCAGATGACCGATGACATCGCCGGCCGGAATGTTCGCGGCGATGAAATCGTACCGCGACAGAGCCTCTGCCACCACATCACCAACTTCCCGACTTTTCATCTCGGGGTGCTCTTTGAAGTTCTTGACGCTGGGAACGATTTTGGCATCCTGTTCAGGAAAAAGCTGGCCATTTCTCCCATTTAGGAAGTACGTCACATGGGCTTCCTTTTCCGATTCACTGACAGCCAGTTGTTTCTTATGGTATTTGCTCAATACATCGCGCAGAACATTGTGGGGCCGAACAGGGGGAAAGGCGGGTTCAAGATAAGCAAACTTCTCATGATACTGTGCCATGGGCACAAACCTTAGGTCCAAGAGATGTTTCCGGGGAAAGCGATCGAATTCCTCTTCGACAAAGGATTCGGTCAACTGAACTTCTCTTTCGCCTCTGCGACAGCAAAACACTACGGTGTCGTTTGGTTGAATCCTGCCCATCGGGCCGCTCTCGCCAGATCCCACGAAAGCCGGGACCCAATAATCATCCTGGCCTTGATCGTAAAGAGCTTTGAGTTGTTCTTTGAGGTTTTTCATGACATCACGCGGCAGACACCCCTGTATTGCGTCCGGGTGGCAACCGCATGCCTCCTCTCAACTGCAGTATGTTCTCGGAAAAATCCCACGAAACTCCCTACGGGCATTTGCAGGCAGGCCGTTCACAGGCACAAAAACCCGTGGTCCCTGAGACGCGTCCCGACCCGCTTTACCAAAACACCGACATCACTGCCAATCGAAATAACGTCACAGTTTCTAACCCTACCGGACCGCAAGTCCGGCCTTTCCCAGAAAGCGAGCTCTGCTACCTAACTCTGCTTCAATGCTGAGCAAGCGGTTGCCTGCGTCATCGATTGCGCTTTCCCTTATCTGACCAGTGTTCAACCCCACTGCGTAGTCGGCAATGTCCGCACCTTCTCCTCTGCTGCTGCACGGCACTACCTTGAAACCACTGCGCACGGCCAAGTCTGCCATGGCAAAGGCTTCCGTGATCGTCCCTTTTTGGTAAACCTTAAGCAGCGCTGCGTTGGCCGCCCCCAACCCGGCCCCCGTTTCCAAGCGGCTCACATCGGTGGCAAAGAGATCGTCGCCAACAATTTGAATGCCCAACTCCTGCGTAAGGCATGCATGGCCTGCGAAGTCGTTCTCCTCCAGGGGATCTTCAATAACCACAAATGGGTAGGATTGGACCATTTCGCGATACAGCTCCATAAGCTGCGACTTCGTCTTGGTTTCACCAGAGAACAGGCCGGCAAATGTTTCTGTTTCTTGGTCATAGTACGTGCTGGCCGCCACGTCCACCTGAATACCAATCTTTCCTTCGTAACCAGCATCAACAATGCTCTCCGCCATGATATCCCAAAAGACCCTGTCATGCTCCACGATGGGGGAATTGATGGTCATGCGGTTGAACTGTTCGGTGGTGAAGTTCTGGCCTAGCCGCCTGTTCAGCACGGCGATGAACTGGCAAACCGTTTCGTAGCCGGCATAGGCCGCCTCGCGGAAGGTGTCGAACCCATAGCACATCAGGGAATACGTGGGCTTTAAACCCGCCCTGGCACCTCCGCCGTACCGGCGTGCACCTGAGATTGTCCGCACTCCGGGCACCGGAAGGGTACAGGCTCTGATTCCCCCGATGTACTGGTACAGCGGAATCCCCAGGCTTGCTGCCCCGGCTTTCAATACAGCTGCAGAAACACTGCCGGTGGCATTAGCTCCTAACTTACCTTTGTCCGGCGTCCCATCCAAGCTCAAGATGACATCATCGATGTTTGATTGGTTTGACACATCCATGCCCTGGAGAGAAGGTCCGATGATCCTATTGACGTTATCCACGGCCTTCTGCACACCCCGTCCTCCCAGCCGTGCTTGGGAATCATGAACAAGGACCGCTTCCTGTCCACCCACGGAAGTTCCACCGGTGGCTACCGCCGTGCCCACACTGCCGTTGGCGGTTATGACTACAGCCTCGACACCGGGGTGTCCGCGATGCGTGAAAACCTCGCGGGCAGATACAGACACAATCTTGTTTCCTGGTCTCACCTATATCACATCTCCTCAGAAGCAGCGATGTTCTAGCGGACGCGGCTGCGGCCAACAGACATCTTGTGCGCTGACCTGGCCAAAGCCTTCCCCGCTGACCGCCGGCCATCTCGCCATGGCAGGTTCGCCTTCATTAGCGCCTACCATCCAGCAAAAAAGGCGGTTCTGCCAGTTCAACGCCGCGATCAATTCTTCTGCTCATCTGGCTGTGTACCCCACTTCTTTCTCGCCGAGATTCCGCGCAGCTCTAGTTCCTCCACCCTGTGACAGGCGACAAAATGGTCCGGCATGTCCGGCAGCTCAACCAACTCGGGCTCTTCCTGGCTGCAGATAGCCTGTGCATAGGAGCAGCGAGTATGAAAGTTACATCCGGGAGGCGGATTCGAGGGATCCGGAACAGAACCTTCCAGAGGATAGTAACTTTTCTGCGCTCTGGGATCGGCCATGGGAATGGCTTGCAGCAGGGCCTCCGTATAGGGATGTTTGGGTGCCGTGTAAATCCGGTCGGCGACTGCTGTCTCAACGACTTTGCCCAGATACATGACCATAACCCGATCGCTGATGTGTTCCACGACACTGAGATCGTGCGCCACGAACAGGTATGTCAGGTCGAACTCCTCTTGCAGGTCCGAGAGCAAATTGATCACTTGCGCCTGGACAGACACATCCAAAGCAGATACTGGTTCATCACAGACAATCAGGCTTGGGTTGAGGGCTAGGGCTCTAGCCACGCCAATCCGCTGCCTCTGACCGCCACTGAACTCATGGGGGTAGCGGCTCATATGGGACGCATTCAACCCCACATGGTCCATGAGTTCCTCTACTCGCTGTGTGTGTTCGCGATGGCTGCCGATTTTGTGAATGAAGAGCGGTTCCGCCACGATGTCTCGGACAGACATCCTAGGATCCAACGAGGAGTACGGATCCTGAAAGATCATCTGTATTCTGCGTCGTACCACCTTCATCTGCCCTTGACTCAGTGAGACAAGATCAATCATCCGGCCATTGTCGCGAAACCAAATCTTTCCAGCTGTTGGTTCAATGAGGCGGATCACGCACCGGCCGGTGGTCGTCTTCCCGCAGCCGCTCTCACCCACCAGGCCAACTGTTTCGCCCTTGCGCACAAAGAAATCTACTCCATCCACAGCCTTAACGTGACCCACGACTCGCTTGAAGAGACCTTTTTTTATGGGAAAATACTTCCGCAGGCCTTCTACCCTAAGGAGCACATCGCTGGAGTTCATGCCAATCGTCCCTCCCCTTGGTCGTAGAGCCAACATTTTACTGTATGGGTGTTACCGACGTCATATACCGCTGGCTCTTCCCGATGGCAGATATCCTTGGCCTCCGGGCAGCGCGGTGCAAAATAGCATCCTGGTGGCAGCGCTGTCATGTTGGGTACTGTTCCCTTGATGGGAATCAGCCGCTCCTTCCGCCCGATCTGCGGAATGGAGTTCAAAAGCCCTTTCGTATACGGATGCTTTGGGTTGTAGAAAATGTCGTCGGTGGTGGCCTGTTCAACGACCTTGCCAGTATACATCACAATAACCCTCTCAGCCATGGTACCGATGACGCCTAGATCATGCGTAATAATAATGATGGCCATTCCCAGTTCTTTCTGCAATCTACGCATTAACTGCAGGATCTGAGCTTCGATGGTAACATCCAAGGCTGTGGTTGGTTCATCAGCGATCAGGCAGTTGGGGGAGCAGGACAGAGCCATCGCGATCATGGCTCGCTGCCGCATGCCGCCGCTGAGTTGGTGGGGATATTCGTTGACGCGCTGCCCAGGAGCTGAGATTCCGACCAATTCCAGCATCTCAAGGGCCCGCTGGCGAGCTCGCTGGCGATCCGCCTTCAAGTGCAGCCGCACGGCCTCCATAATTTGTTCCCCAATGGTATACACGGGGTTAAGCGACGTCATCGGCTCCTGAAAAATCATGGCCAGTTCGTTCCCGCGAATACGTCGCATGGCAGTACTATGCGGCTCCAGTTTTGTAATTTCAATCTGCTCGTTCTCGCTCTTGTGGTAGATGATCTGGCCGCTGGTGATGGTGCCTTCTGGGATCAAGTTCATAATCGATAGACTGGTGACGCTCTTGCCACAACCACTCTCGCCCACAATACCCAGAGTCTCACCCCGATTGACCTGAAACGTGATCCCGTCAACCGCTTTGATGATGCCATCATCTGTGCGAAAATGTGTCCGCAGATCTTGAATGTCGAGCAATAGACGTTTCTCTCCCACGCTGGGCTCCTCCTCGAAAAAACATTAGGCGTCCGATATTGCGGGTGCCATCGGGATTATGCCATCCGGCCCTGTCCCGTCTGCCTCTAGAGCGATGACTCCTGCAGCGGATGGTCTAGAGTAATGTCCGGCAGGGCGAAGTCATCGCCGGTGTCAGCAATCCATTGAGCTAGACGCCGGTGACAACGCTCTTTTTCTGCTTGAAAAGCAATATCGTAACAAAGATTAGCCATCTCCAACGGATCATCTTTGGTGTTGAACAGCAGCCAATCATGGCCGGGCATACACACATACTTCCACCCATCCCGCATCAAAACGCCGCGCCAGGCTTTGTTTACTGTATGGTGAAAGAACTTGCGCGGAATCTGCTGCAGGTACGCAGAGTCTGGTTCAGCAGCTGCCGGTCCATTCTGTTCGACACAAACAGATGCATAGTTGTGTCCTTTCATCCAGCCCGGAATCGGAACATCACAGAGGCCAAGGGTCGTCGGGGCGATGTCAACATGGTTAACCACCGCATCCGATGCACCCGCGTTCATGTGGACCTCGCTGCCAACCTTGGCCACGATAAATGGGATTTTGATCGACTCTTCCCACGGACTGGACTTCGCCCATTGACCGTGGGCGCCCAAACAATCGCCGTGGTCGGAAAAGAAAAGAATGTATGTTTCGCGGTCCACACCTAGCTCCTTCAGTGCCATGCGGATCCGACCTATGTTCATGTCGATGTTCTCCACCATTCCGTAGTAGCCTGCGGCATCCAGGACAGCCTTCTCTTTCACCCACGGCACATTCGGAACATTTTGCCGCAAGACTATGTCTGCCGGATTGTGGTAGTACCTCCTGTTGCCGGTCGTGTCGGTAGGCGGAACGTAAGGTCGATGGGGCGGCTGCACGGATAAGGCTGCCATGAAGGGCTGGTAATCGCCATTGTCGTCAGCCGAGGTTGCAAGATGTGTTCTGAGATGAGAGATAAGCAGGTCGGTCAATCCGTCCGTCTCGTATGCAGCTAAGCGGAGCGGCACTTCACTGTCCGTGCCGTAAACAAAGGTTTCTTCTTGGTTATTGTTGTTCTCATAACCCATCCAATAATCAAAACCACCGCGCCGCTCAGGTGGAACTATATGCAGCGGTGAGTTCGAACCATCCAGATGCCACTTTCCCACCCAAGCCGTGTGATAGCCAGCGGCCTTCAACGGCGCTGTGATGGTGGGCAGCGCAGGATCCAGTGCTGCGGGTACGGAGTAGACGCCGTTTTGATGAGGATATCGGCTCGTAAGCAGAGCCCCGCGGAACGGGCAGCACCAAGGAGCGCCCGACACGGCCTGATCAAATCGCATGCCGTTCCGAGTTAAATTGTCGATGTTGGGTGTCGATACGTTAGGATCGCCGCGATAGCCGCAAGCTTGGCCTCGCAGTTGATCGGCCATAATCCAGATAACGTTGCTGCGCTTGCGCGGTACCTGTGGCAGGTCTTTCGTGAAATGCTCCATGCGTTATAACCTCCCCAAAAGAACTCGACCCGTTTCCCAGTAACAGGTACACTGACCAGACGGCCATCCCGCTCATTCCCTGATCCTCAGCACGTTACCCGAACCAAGAGGCTCTATCTTCCATGGCGCAGTTGTGGATCCAGGACGTCACGAAGCCAGTCGCCAATGAGCGATGTTGTCAGCACCAAAATAGCCAAAGCGATGGATGGAATGATAGCCAACCACCAGGAAGTAACCAAATGATCGCGACCTGTACTGATCATCAACCCCAAAGAGATAGCCGGCGGCTGCAGACCAACGCCCATGAACGACAGCGTAGACTCGGAAAGGATGATGGAACTTAGATTGGCCGTACTGAGAACAATGATTGGCGAAGCAATGTTTTTCAACACATGTCTGAGTGCAATGTGCATCTTCGATGCGCCTAGAGCGCGAGCACACAGAATGAACTCCTCTTCTCGAACTGAAAGGATCTGCCCCCTGACCAAGCGAGCGTAGCCATTCCAGCTCAAGACACCGAGGACGACCACCATCACGGTGACGCTTGGCCTCACCAAGACAACGACCACGATGATGATCAGGGTGCGCGGTACAGATAACTGCAGATCAACCAAAAACATGACAATGTTGTCCAACAGTTCGCCTCCGAGACCGCTGATCATGCCCATCAAAACTCCCAAAACCGTGCCAATGGCCAATCCAAGCACGCCGATAATCAGAGACGTCCGCAAACCATAGATGGTTCTGGACAACACATCGCGCCCAATAGAATCCGTGCCGAAAAGGTAATCGGATGCAGGATCCAAAAACCGGGGTGTGGCTAGCCGTGCCATCAGGTTCTGCGAATATGGGTCGTAGACATCCGTCAGGGGGGCAATCACAGCAATGGCCACCAGCCCAAACAGAAGCACAAAACAAAGGATGATGGTCGGCGGCATTTTGCGCAGGCGTTTGGCAGCTGATGCATAGGTTCTAGTTATCATAGACTTGGCTCCTTTATCCAGGGTCACAAGAGCAGACTGATTCCGGATCACTCGTACTTGATGCGGGGATCCAAAAGGCTGTACGAGATATCCACAAGTGTATTAGCCACAACCACACAGACTGCGGTAATGAGTACTGCAAACTGCAGTACCGGAAAGTCCCGGGTCCTTGCTGCCTGGATAACCAGCCTGCCCGCTCCCGGCCAGGAAAAGATGGTTTCGATTACAAAGGACCCTGCAATCAGCCTGGGTATTTGCAGACCAACCACCGTTATGACCGGAAGAACTGCGATTCGCAGGGCATGCTTGATGATCACAGTTCGCCGGGACAATCCCTTGGCATGAGCAGTCCGGATGAAGTCCTTCCGCACCACATCCAACATGGAACTGCGCATCAACCTAGCAATAAGGCCCGCGCTGGAGGCACCGAACGTGAAGACAGGCATGATCAAGTACCTCCACCCTCCGTAGCCTCCGCTGGGCAGCCAGCGCAGAAACAAACTAAAAAAAAGGATAAGGAAAATGCCGAGAACGAAGTTGGGTACGGCATAGGCGAGAAAACTACTGGTCATCAAGAATCTGTCCAGCGGTTTGTTCCTATTGAGCGCCGCCAGGATTCCGACGGGTATGCCGAAGATGATCCCGAACGCCAAGGAATAGGCCATCAACCACAGACTCCTGGGTATGCGCTCCATGAACAAAGCGGTGACCGATCTTCGGTAAAGAAAGCTGTTGCCAAAGTCCCCCCTGAAGGCACTTTGAAGATAGCGAATGTATTGCTCGTGATATGGACGATCAAGACCCAGCCGTGCTGACAGCAGCTCCATGGCCTCCATGGGAGCATCGTCCGGCAGAAGCCACATCAAGGGATCGCCAGTCAATCGAGTTGCGAAAAAGACAATCGTGACGATAATAAACAGTGTCATAATGCCCCGGAAGATTCTCCTGATATAGAAGGCCATTCCACCCTCACCCTTTCCGATCCGATAGTGAACCCCATGGGCGTTGAGCAGAAAGGCGAGACGGCGTACTCTCGCCCTTCTGCTTCCCAGTTTACCTTGGAAACCTACGGTTCTGGGTCACGCGCCATCAAGCCAACTCTTGCCACTGCATGTCTAATCTGTAAAGCTGAGATTTCCTCCGGAAAGATCGATAATGTGAGCGTAGTAGGGCTCCCATATCATATCGTCGCGTAAGGCCCAACTTTCAGGAGCGAACCAAAGCTCGGTGGCGGGAACTTCCTCCTGCCAGATAGCCAGCATTTCTTGGTAAATCTCGTACCTCTTAGCTCCGTCCATAGCGCCCTCTAGTTCTACCTGCAGAGCGTTGTACTGCCTTCTCAATTCACTGTCAGGCCACGTCAAGGTGATCTCGCTTCCTTCCTGTCGTGTGGTCCCGATACCCCATTGCAGGGATTGGGCCGCAAAGTCGGGGAAGCGCATCGTGTTGGACCAAGTGTGCACATTGAAATCCAGGTTCTGCCAAGCACTTTCGGTGAACCGTATCTGGACGTTGAGCCCAATCTGCCGCCACATCTCCGCTATAATCTCCATGGCGTCGTTTGTCCCCGTATAAGCCCCGGAACGGCCGTCGAGATTGATGGTTTCACCGGCATAACCCGATTGAGCCACAAGCTGCCGCGCTCTGTCCGGATCGTAGGGATTCCTGGGGATGTCGGTGTTGATCATGGAGCCAAACTCTCTGAACTGATACGATCTGGGCACTTCTGATCCCCCGAAGAAAAGCGAATCGACGATCACCTGACGATCAATGGCTAGGCTCATCGCCTGCCGGAGATACTTGTTATCTGTCGGGGGTTGCGTGATCTTAAAGGTCAGCATATGCATGTTGGCAATCGGTCGGCTGATGACCTGAACTCCGTCATACCGGTCCAAAAGCGCCAGTTGGTCTGGGGCAATGGTGGAAATGAGATCCACTTCGCCATTGACCAGTGCCGTAATACGCGACGATAGTTCTGGAATGTCAATATACACAACTTCTCGCACGTTGGGCAGCTCACCCCAGTAATCTTCAAAGGCTGTTAAAACGAGACGGTCAGGTTCATAGCTTTCCACCATGAACGGCCCTGTGGCTATGGGCTTCACTAGGAACGCTTCTTCCCCAACCTCCTCCACGTAGCCCTCTGGGATAATAAAACCGCCCCAAACAGACGCTAAACGCGCTTCCAATACTGGGTCCGGCTCGTGCGTGGTTATGCGGACTGTCAGATCATCCACAGCGTCGATCTCCGCAATGGTCAAGAGCATGGCATAGAAGGCGCCCGCCGCCGTGGCCGGATTCAAGATGCGCTCCAGACTGTATTTCACATCTGCGGCCGTCAGTGGCTTGCCATTGTGGAATACCACACCTTCCCGGAGAGTGAACTCCACTGTGGTATCGTCGATCCATACCCAGCTTTCCGCCAGCTGTGGGTTCACGCGGGACGGATCTTCTTTGTCGAAGTGCACCAACTTTTCGAAAATATTGAACATCACACGTTGGCCGTGGTTCCCCATGGTAACATGACCATCGAGGTTTTCAGGCAGACCGGGAATACCAATCCGGATTACGTCCCTTTGATAAGCCGAGACAGCGTGTCCCACCGACAGCAGCAGCAGACAAACCAAAATCACCGAAACGAGCGATTTTCTTTCCATTTTCTGTGAAACCTCCTAATATTGAGAAAATTTGAGCCCGACGTTCTGTGTCTTGCTTCACCCCCTTTTTGCTGGGCAGTTCCTCAGACAACGACACCATCACGGAACTGCTTTCACGGTGGGACTTTTGCACTCACCCCAAAAGACAGTCCTGCAGTTTCCTGCGGCAGGGAAGAAGTGAAGCCTGGATCCCGATGGCAATAACGGGATCAATCTTCGTCAAGACGGCACACCGAACCCGTCCTTTGCCCAGGATCAGCTGTCTCTAATCGTATCATTGTCTGAGAAATGCTTCTTCAAAAGACCCACGTCGTTGGTCAGCAGGCCGATAATGCCGTAATCCATGGCTTGGCGAGCACCATCCACATCATCGGCGTAGTACAAGTTCGGGATCAAACCGGCTTTCGTGGCCCTTGCCACTGCCTCCTTGGTGTAATTGGTTCGCCGAAACTGAAGACGAACACACTCAAACTCCAGTGCCCTTTCCAACAATATCTCTGGACTCCTTTGAGCCTCGGCCAGGCAACATCGGGGAATGTCACTGAAAAACTCCCTGGCGATTTCCAACATTGTTGCATCGCCTGCAACATAGATATCTTGGCTGCCCTTAATATCGTACGTATCGGTTATGTAGGTCAAAATTTGCTTCGTTCGCGCGCTGTCTTTGATGTGGACGTTCATGCCAATTCTGCCGCCTAATGTACGGAACACCTCATCCACTCTGGTAAACCCCAGGAAGTCTAGGAGCGTTCCATCAGGCGCCTTAATATCGGCCCGCTCCAGTTCCTGCATGGTGAAAGAATCACTGCGGCCAACCAGATTGCTGACGCGCCCGACATCCTCATCATGGCAGAGAAAAGGAATGCCGTCCTTACTCATCCTTAGATCAAACTCGATCTCGTCCGCCCCCACCGCAGCGGCGGCCGCCAAGGCTGGCAAACTGTTCTCTGGAAAACGCCTGCTCCATCCTCGGTGCGCAATGAACTTCACTTGTCGGTCAGCCACAAACATCAACCTCCGTTGCCTACCAAAATTGAGTCTCGCTCTGCTCACCCCTGCTCCAGGAAGAACCTCCGCATCCCCGGGTGATGTGGTATGGTCATGCCCTTGGCAGAGATGCTCGTGGCAAACTTTGTCCGGGCATTGATAGCGCAGTAAAGTGCGTAAATATCCTGCTCAAGGATGTTCTCGTTGGCGATCAACAGCGTGGGGATCTCCACGGTAGGCACCGGATCATTTTGGTTAGGATATGTGTTCTCTTTGATCGCCGATGGATAGAGAAACTCGTTTTCCCGCGTCAATCTCTGGATGACCTGTTCTTTGAGGGGCAGGAAGCGAATACGTTCGCTGAGGGAGAACTCAACCAAGGAAGGACTCGTTCCTGCTGAGAGAAAGAAAATTACATCGACGGCCCGTTCCTTCAACATAGACAAGGCAGAGATGAAGGACAAATGCAGGGATTCATAATCATCGTGTGCATAGCCGTAACTAGACAAGACCTTGTTGGATATACTAGGACTGCCGCCCTGGGCATGTCCAACGGCGATTCTTTTACCTCTGAGATCTTCGATCTGTTGAATATCAGAGGATGCCAGGGTGAACACCTGCAGCTCAGAGGCGGGTAAGGAGCACACATATCGGATCCTTCTGTGTTTCCGATCAAAGAGTCCCCGGCCATGGTACGCATCAACGGCGGTAGATGCCTGCACAATGCCGAGACCTATGGTTCCCTCCTCGATACGCCGAATGTTCTCGATGGCCCCCCCTGTGGCTTCAACACTGGGCTTTACCTGAGTATAGGCATAGATGGCGTCCGAAATGCTCTGTCCCAGCAAATAATAGGAGCCGCCCATGGAACCCGTCCCCAAAATATCACAGTAGATTACCAAGTTCGGAACCACTTCCTGCCCGGTGAGCAACTCCGAGTGCTTGCGCATGAGCTCGCAAGCCTTTGGCGCGTTTCGCTGCCGCAGCGCTTCCACCATCGCCTGCCTTGAAGTGACGAGTTTGAACAATTGTTCCGCCGCGGGAACTTGCTCTTCTTGCATGAGCGAAACGAACTTCTGCAGGACACCTAGGGTCTTGGCGTACAGGTCGCCGCCCTTGATACTTACAATATCATTCTGTATCTCGGTATCCAGCAAAAGCACCTTCTGCCTTTCACCCAAAGCTAAGAGGCTCTCCATCTGACCAGCCTTATGCGCCAACAAGCCCAGTTCCTGATCCGTGGCTCTGCAGGCGGTTTCATGAACAGCTAACACTTCCAGATCCGTTTTTAATCCCAACAGCTCACTTCGCAGCCCATCATCGGTAAGGGCAAAGGCAAAAAGCGATTCAACAGTTCCTTCCACATCAGGTTTTGCAATGAAGGTCCCTGCACCCTGCTTCATGGAAACAAGGCCCATGGTTTCCAGTTTTTGCAGCGCCTCGCGCACCGTGGTACTGGACACCTCGAGCTCCTTGGCCAGTTCGCCAATGGACGGCAGTTTGCCCCCCACTTCCAACTGCTTGGCGGCCACTTTCTTCTGAATCAGAAAGACGCTGCGGTCAACGGCACTGGCCTTCTCCTTGCCTTCCCATTGGTCGTTGCGGTGCCTCTTCTTCATATGGCAAAACCCCATTTTTCCGTAATCGTCACCAGCTGAGCCTGTCACGCCGGAGAGCCATTCTCCATGTGCCGTTGGCAGCCATTGGCTTGGCGCAGATAATATGTCTGTCCCACTCTGGCAATATCGGCCACTGCCTGATACTGGACGTGATCGTTTTCCGCAGTACAGCCGAAGGACAACTGGTGAGCTGCGATTTCCGCCGGACTGACACCATCGCGCAGTCCCTCCAGGAGTACTCGCCCCTGAATGGCTGGATCAACCTCTTCACCGAACAGGTGCAGCACCGTCGGAGCAATGTCCACGTTCCCAGAAGGAGTGATAATCTTGGTTCCCTTCTGAAAACTCGGACCATATGCGATCAAGACTGCGTTGAGCTCATAAGGACTGGTTCCCCCATGGCCATGTTTGCTGGTTCCCTTGGCCACGCCTTCGACACCGAACTTGTTGGCCTCTGAGGTCCAACGGGGGAAGAAGAAAAGGTCGGGGCTTCGTTCGTGCTCTTGGTTGATCAACGAAAGCGGCAGCGTTCCTGAGAGCGGATAGGATGAGAAAATAGCCCCCATATCCCTTTGCTGTTGCAGCACGCTAACTACTTCAGCAAGCTTATGCTTTCTGTCTGCGTCCGTAACGTAAATGCTGTTCCCATTAACCAAGAGGATCCCCGACCCTAGACGATCCTGCAGCGCTCTCTCCGTTTCCCTGTCCGTGGACACATGATCGGGATCTGCGGATATGCAGCCGTGGTCCGATACGATAATAACGTCTGTCACCGCCAGCAGGTTCTGTTCTTCCAGCTTGTCCATGATGCTCTTGATGCAGCGATCCACCACTGCCAGGGCCTGGAGGGAAGCTGGAGCTCCCGGGCTGTGGGGATGCTGCGTTTTGTCAGGATCCGAGAACCAGATCAACGCGAGATCGGGCCTTAATTCGGGAATAATGTACTCAACAAGCACCGCTGCCGCATACTCGTTTCGCTTCACATCTGGAATTTCAACCTTAGGCGGAGCCCCAAACCTGGCAACGATCTCTGATTCCCTCTCCTCTGGGAACACATAGCTAGGTGAGCCGTTGTTCACGCTGAATCCGCAGGCGGTGGGATTCTGGATAAAGCTGGTACCGGAGCTGCTGGCGGTGGATAAGGCGACGGAACGACCAGATCTGTGCAACCGTTCCATCAAGGTTGGCACCGAAAGCAGCGGCCCCTGCAAAGAACGATCAAGCTCCATAAGTTTTTTGTAGTTGGCAACGTTGATGACCTCAGCAAAGCCTGGTATGTAGAGCTCATTGTTGACCAATCCGTGTGTTCCTGGGTAACAACCAGTGGCAATGGTAGCCGAGTTAACTCTGGTTTTGGATGGCGTACAGGTCCAGTGATTTTGGAACTGCACTCCGCCCTCAGCCAGCGACGATAAAACTGGCATGGACTGCGGCGTTATACTATCAGGCCGCAAGGCATCCACAACAATGACCACAACGTTTCTGTCTTCCATAGTGCCCTCCCTTGTTTGGGGCGAATGCTCACACGCACAAAGTCATCTGATGTTTTCTAAACAACTGATGTGTTAATATATACATAACACATTCTTGTGGCAAAAACAATCTTTTTTGCTCACATTCCAGGAACTTTCGGAAAAAATCATATTTCACAGGGTCTTTCGGTCATCAATACGATAGGAACCGTTCGGAAATCGCAAGGGCCCGATAGCTGACAGGCAGCCTGAAGCGGGAAACCGCGCAAGGTAAATAAACGAATCCAGAAGACCGTGGTTCAATCAGCCATGCCAGCAGATCCCCGACAATCTGTGGACAGCTGGGCTCCCACAGACACGCAGGGGGACTCTGGATTGGTGCCGATACTCAGCGCTGCGCGCCGCCGAGCCCTCTCCCTTCGTTGTCGCAGTCACCATCGTGCCGACAAAGCCAGAAACTGTTCATCATGGGACAGGACGTTCGCTCGGATTGTCGGTGAACATGCATGGGCAGAGCTCACGCCGGTGGTCTAGGTAAACTTTACCAAATAAATAAAATTTTTCGCCTAGAGGGATTTTTCAGTCACAAAGCGAATACCTTCTCATCACCTGAGAAACACGGAAGGAGCGGATACCTTTGTACCGCACTGGAAATACTCCGGAACATTCTGTCGCATAAAAACTTAACGGATTTGCGCGTTGGCATCGTCTCTGACAAACCACCGCAAACATCACTGAACCAGCACTTACCAGGACGACCAGATAGGAGGTACAGCCGTGAAACGGATATTCGTTGTCGTCGCCGTCTTGCTGCTGCTCATTCCAGGAGTGGTTCAGGCTCAAGTTCTGCAGCCGCTTCCACCTATGCAAGCTCCCGTACTTCGTCCGCTGCCCACCCTCAGAATCATCGTGGATTTGCCGTCGTTCGAGACATGGATCGTTAAGGACCATCTGCGAGCCTTCGGCGAACTTCCAGGGTTTTCTGAGGCCGTCATTGTTGCCAGCCAGCCTATCTTCTCTTGGGACGGCCGTACCGTAGCCTACTATGAAGTTAAACTCCAGACGGCCGCTGGCAGCGATGTTGGATACGTTATGGTTTCAGCTACGGAAGAAGATTTTCCAGTGGTGGAATTTTCCCATACTGGAGTGACTCACTTTGAAGAGTTCAGAAAAACCGTCCAGGAGCCTTTCCGGATGATCCGCTATGGTGCTGGCTACTTGGTAGCCGAGGATGATAGGGGTGGACTCTTGGCCGAGATCGGATTTCGCCCACAGATCCTTCCGGAAGAAGTGCGCAAAGAACTCTTGGCCATTGAAGAAGAAGAGGCTATAATGAGCGTCGGTATGCCCATCAAGGAACTGCCCAAGGAACCGGAAACACGCCCCACAGAGTTCTCCCGAGTTCTACAGGCGGAGGTATCGTATGCGGTCTGGAAAACCCGTGTGGATCCCTCAATGTTCGTTCGGGGTGAACCTGAGGAGATCAAGTCCGAGTGGGAGGACCTGCGCGCTCGTTACCGGCAGGAGACCTCCCTCTGGCAGTGGAATACCGCCTACGCCAGTTCCAATCAGTGTCGTTACCTGGTCCAACGCCTCCCCACTCGGGATTCCATGCCCCGCTACCTGCAGATTCCGGCCAACACAAGCCCCAATACCACCAGCTGTGCCTCGGGATGCGGACCCACCGCATGGATGAATATCTATGGCTGGCATCATCTCAACGGCTGGTCGTCGCGTATTGAGCTTTACGGAGCCCGCTACAACACTCTGCAGATCGACTACCTAACCATGGGGATCCGCAGCCGGATCAAAACATCCCGCTTGGCCTGCAACGGCTTCACTTGGCACTACAATATGAAATATGGTCTGCATTACGCCAGGGACACTTGGAATGTGCAGCCCTATTATTGGTGGCGCTGGAGCCTACGTCCGTCCAAAAGGAACTGGATCTACAGCGTAGCCCGGGACATGATGCGCTCCGAACGACCGTTCATTGTGGGTTACTTCAGTGACTGGCATTACGCCATCGGCTTTGGGACAGCAGAGTGCACTCGCTGCGGGTGGGATCGGCACGCCTGGCTGCGCATCTACCCTGCTTGGCGCACGGACAACCGTGATGACAAATGGATCAGAAAATCTGATATCTTCGGGATCTGGGGTGTGTACTCCTTCGCTCCCCGTTAAGTTCAGCTCGCTGCACTTTGGCGAACTAGCGCCCGCAGCGCCCAGGCCCAGATGACGACGTCTCTGGGCCTTTGGCGCGGCCTGTTCGACCCCAGCCCCTGGCAGCAGATGCCTCATTGGCAAAAAGTCCGCAGCACTCTCAAGGCCCGCAGTGTATTGATGCGGCTGGGACCACCGGTTGTCTCCATGTCAAAATGCACACGTCCGGGGTGCTTGTTCTGCACAGACCACGTCCCATCTTTGCGCTGCTTGGACAGCAGGAGGGCCAGCGCATCGTCCATCCGCTCGTCATGTACCGAACCCGAATCAGCGAAATACACCAATGCCCGCAATACGTCATACCTCCACCTTGGAGGATATGAAAACAGCGTCCATCGCTTGTCGATGACCTCGCCCGTTCTATCCGATTTGAACAGCCTATGCCTGAGCAGGAACTTCTCAGCAGCGCCGGCGGCCTCCTTCAGTTCGGCCGCACGATAGGTGTGTCTCGCGTTCAAAAACTCCTGGATGCCCTCCAGGACAGATATGGTTGTGTGCATGGAACTGTGCACCACACCAGGTCGTCTCCCCAGTTCGCAGTTGAAGCCGCCATCGGGCATAACACTATCCAAAATATAGTCCACAACGGCCTGCAACTCGTTTGCTGTTACCCCGAAGAACGAAGCATAATTGAGGAACATACCGTTCACACAGACATCACCCGTCCTGCCTGCGGCAGACTCCGTGATGCTGCCGTTGGCCGCTCTGCAGTCACGTAGTATCCGTCGCAGAGCGGCAAGAATGGGCTCTGCTGGGGCTATCTCTAGATGTCTCAAATCCAACAGCGTATAATGCGTACTGATCCATTTTACCTGGTAAAAGCCACGCCCCCAGTGTCCAGATGCGTTTCGTGCCTCTAAAAAGGCCCGACCCCAGCCCTCCTGCTGGATCCTCAATCTAAGTTCCGTTAAATGGGCTTCCGATTGTGAAAGCAGATACTTGCGTGCTGCGTACTGAACGCTGACGTCTCCGGCCAACAGCCACTGCATGGTGCGGTCCAAAATATCGCCTCCCCATCACCCTAACGCCCACAGACCAACCGAGCCTAGTGCTGACTCCGGCTCCATTGCTGCGAATCAAAGCCCTGGTCCAATCTCCCTCATGCTAAAGGCATCAACGAAACAGGGGCGTTCCGCGGGTCGTTCATCCGCTGCGAAATTGCAGTACAGTGCGCTCACTGCTCGTATGCACCCATGTCCACTCCAGCACCTTGCGGACGAAGAACGCCAGTGATGTCCGCATCCACTGCTGTCATGCTCCCGGCATCAATACACGCTGAACCAGGCATGAGTCTGTAATCGACTTCGCTGACAAACTGTGGATCCCCCGAAACATTACCCCGGCCCGGCCAAAGCCCCATGCCACCACCATGGGTCAGAGAATAGGTCATGTCTAGCTCTGCATGGTCCCCATGGAAGTTGATGTTGCTGTTGGCGAAAATGGTGTTGACAACGCGGGCACCAGCATTGTCCGCAATAAACAGACCCACTGGATACTGGACGCCAGCATCGATTTTGAAGTTGTCGGCAACGGTGTTGTGGATGAAAACGGGCCGTGAACCACCGGAGATAAAGATAGCCTCGCGAACATTCTGGGCGATTACGTTATTGACCACCAAAGGTTCGGCGCCGAACCCAATGGCAAGGGCTCCGCCCGGTCCGTCTATGGCCTCGTTGTTCACGATGTAATTGGCCGCAATGGATCCGAGGGTCGGGCTGTCAATGTAGATTCCACCACCCAATTCCGCCCGGTTGTTACGAATCTGATTGCGCTCAATCGTAGGATTCGATAGGTTTTCGAAGTATAGTCCACCACCATACATGGCACTATTGTTTTCAATGATATTGTCAAGGATTGTTGGATGGGAGTACCAGCCCCAAATTCCTCCTTCACTGCCGTGATTGTGGACAATGAGATTCCTCTGGATAAGGGGCGACCCGTAATACATGTTGATGCCGCCCCAGGCACAGTAGCGGATGATGTTGTCTTCAATGAGCGGAGCCGTGCGGGCACCCCAGGCCGTGTGCGGCGCCAGGAACGTGAACGGCGGCGGAAACTGCGGAGCATAGGGATGATTGAGCAGGATTCCGGAACCACCCGGCGCTTCAATCACGTTCTTGCGAATGGTGGGACTGGCACTGTAGATCTCGATGACGGAGTTATGGTCGTTGCGGAGCGTGAATCCTTCCACGATAGACTGCCGATTCTCTCCGCTCGTGAAGAGCAACGCTGCATTGCCGTCACTGCTGCCTGCAATAATGGTCGCTGCAACGATGGCGGGGTCGTTCGGATCCGTGCTGCGCAGCGTGACGGCCTTACCCAAAAAATCCAGGTGGCCTTCATAAAGGCCGGGGGCCACTACAATGGTGTCTCCGTGCTGCGCATCTGTCATGGCGTCTTGAATCCTAGAATACTGGCTGGGAACCTGCAAAACACGGGGTGCTGAACTGGCAGTTGGGACCGGTACAATTATGGGCCACAACACCACATCGCCTTCGATGGTGTTTTCTGCGATCAGAGCAGCTTCCCTGCGCACATGGTTGATGGTTGAACGATCATCCAGCCAAATGGCCGGGCCAATGTTTTCAGTGACGGTATTGCCGGAAAACGTCGGTTCCGCGCCTTGGGCGACCATGAGTCCACCCGTAATGGCCCCAGAGTCGAAGTTTCCATTTCCGTGAATTTTGTTGCCTTGGATCCTTGGAGTCGACCCAGTCAAAACCGCGATACCGCCACCATGGTTGCCCGTTATGCGGTTATCGGCGATCAGACCGCTAGATTCCTGTGCCAGCAGAATACCGGCTGGAAACGCCGGGTGGCTGCGGCGATCGGTTACAGAGACGCCCAGCAAGAACTCACGCACATGCTCGACGCCGAAGTTAAAGCCCACAATATTGTCCGCAATGGAACTTCCGGTGATGACAACGTCCGAAGCCCCCAAGACCACGATTCCGCTCGCTGATTCGGCGAGATTTCCTGATATGGCGCTGTCACGGATAGTTGGCGCGGCTTGGCGGGC
>PWMW01000064.1 GCA_003559095.1 Clostridiales bacterium
CGAACCCATGATCTAGCCGCGCTCAATGAGAAGTGTTCGACGATCGACCCTAGGTTTACGGAAGTGTATGAAGCATGCCTTGAGTTGACGGAGTATGCAGTGGATGTCAGGTATCCTGGCCTGTGGACCTCAAAAACTATACGACACACGAAAAACGGCCCAGAGACTTCGGTTTCGGGGTTCATTATTTTCCATTAATGACCAATTTAGAAGAAAAAATTGGTACAACTTGTTATCTGCATCGAATCGTCAGCCGAAAGTGACATGATGAGAGGGTGTGGACCTCAAAAACTATACAACACGCGAAAAACGGCCCAGAGACTTCGGTTTCCGGGCCCATTATTTTCCATTTTAACTCAGTCTGTCGACGTTCGTTGCCGATGGTCGACCCGAAACCCGAAGCAGCGGTCGAACACGACCGCCTAAAGAACGGCCACCCCTAAGTTAGGACGCGGCAAACAACCCTCAAGAACTTGAGAGTTCGAAAAAAAGATCTGGTCTCAGGTACCTATCCGATCTTGCGTAGTTTGTGGTACTGCCCGCCGAGAATCGGATCATACTCCAGCTTGGTATCCGCCATCGGAGTGGGCGGATACGCTGGCGATGGCACTGGTGTTGACCGATCTATTCCTTGGTGGGTCCGATCGGTGTTATAGTAACCAAAGATGAACTCACCCAACATCCGTTCCAGATGTTTCTGATTTCGGGGTACATTGAAATCAAGCAATTCACGCCGAATGCTGCCAATCACCCGTTCAGCATAGGGATTCTGCCAAGGGGCTTGGATGGATGTCTTGATCGACTTAACTCCAGAATCTCGCAGTAGCGTCTGGAACTGTTTTGACACGAAAATCGGTTCGTTATCGTGGACCAGATACATCGGACCCTCGCCAAAGGGCGTCGCTTCTTTGAACTGCTGCATTAGCCAGAACAAATTGGGGTTCGTGGTAACTGCGAAATGTATCACCTGGCGCGTTCCATGATCAATCATGATCAAAACGTACAACGTGCGGAAGAACCAAGTCACTACGGTAAACATGTCCACGCCCCAGACTGCGCCATGGTGACCTTTTAAGAATTCAAAGTACCTTTTGGCGCTTCCCGCTGGCGCTGTTCGCTTGGGTTTGGGCGGAGGTTTTGTCTCAAGATAGTTCTTGATGGTGTTTGCGCTGGGAACATCAGTGATGTTGAGGTTGACAAGCTGGTCATGGATACGGCCTGGAGACCACGCTGGGTTTTTAACGTGAATTTCCCAGATGAGCTGCTGCACTTCCACGGGAATCGGCGGCCTGCCCGTGCACCGGGATTTCTGCCGCCAATAGAGCTTGAAGGCCTCCTTAAACCACTTACTAACTGTTCTTCTGGCATACAGTGCGTTGAGGGCATATGCGTCTGGGCAAAACGGCGCGTTCAAAACCCACATCATGCGAATGACCTTGTTCGTTTTCGGCTTTTTCAATTTTCCAGAACGGACATCGTTTGTAAACATGGTCAATTGTGACTGCATCAAATTCATCTCAGCCTGCATCTGCACCTTGGTTTTGAACCACATCGTCACATAACCTGGAACTGTCCAGCGCAGCGCTGTGAGTACGTCCCGGATATACGCGATAACTTCTTTCATACGAACGCCTCCTGTGGGATGATCTTGGTGTTTCAATGCTGCACCCTAAGTGGAACCGGTCACGACCAAGTTAGGCCGATGCTGCGGTGTGAGTAACAATTGCATGAACCGCACCGGTCGGTTTGGGCGGCGAAACCTGGCACACGTTCTCGACAATGGGATACGAAAGCAATCTAGGGAACTGCGATTGAGTTGGATAGTCACGGTTGTTCGATGAGACCATGCTGGTCCCTCATAGGTGCCGTGGGTTACCAATCCTCACAGCCATGAACGAGACCTTCGAGAATGGCATCTAAGGTGGACGGTGCTGGATCATGAACATAACCTCCCTTAAGGTAGCCCGCCTAGAGTTCAAGGCAGTTGGCTTCATTATGCACAGCAGTTCTCAAACAGCACTCACACAGTGAATATTGCTCTTTGTGAACAAAGCGGTGGTTCACTCGACAGCCCTAACGATTTGCCCGTGCCATAGCCTGCTGTTTGCCCATGCCAACGAAACACCACAGCATTACTGCGAACAGCCACGTGACCATGGGAGACACACCAGGATGTCTTTCGGAGTCCTGGGCGATGTGGGAGAACGCCTGCTGCCATCGGCTGAAGACGTGCATACGGGCACGGAGCTTAAAGGTGTTGCTGCGAATCACAGGTAGGATAATCCACCGCTGTCTAGAATCTGTTAGTAAGGAGGGATCCACATGGATACAATTGATCGGGATACTCTCAGCATGCTTTTGGAGACCCAGGATGACGGACCATGCGTGTCTATCTTCGTTCCCACCCATGAAGTAGGTCCCGAAGCCAAACAAGGCAGCATACGCCTCAAGAACCTGCTATCTAAGGTTGAACGAAAACTGGATACCATGAATTTGTCTGCCAAGCAAGTCGACAAACTTTTGCGCCCTGTCAGGGAACTGGTTGATGACACCTTGTTCTGGAAGCACCAGCGGAATGGATTAGCCATGCTGCTCGCTCCTGGTACATTTCACCACTTCCGTCTGCCCATCGAAGTCCAAGAGGCTGCCATAGTTGGACACCGGTTTTACATGAAACCCCTGCTCCGCTTATTCAGCCTTAGTGATCTCTTCTACGTCTTGGCCTTAAGTCAACAGCATATACGTCTGCTGCAGTGCACACCGCACAGCGTTAGCCGAGTTGAACTCGTAGATGCTCCCGAGAACATCGCTGAAGTACTCCAATACGACGATCCGCAGAAACAAGGCCAGTTCCACACCAAGACTGCTCCAGCCGGACCCGACGGGACGCGCTCTGCAATCTCCTATGGCCATGGGGACGAAAACTACGAACGACACGAAAATCTGCGACGGTATTTCCGGGCCGTGGATGCTTCTGTCTGCAAAACCCTGAAGAACCACGGGATTCCTTTGGTCTTTGCTGGCGTAGACTATCTGTTTCCCATCTACCTAGAGGTGACAAAGTACACTGGCTTACTGGAAAACTTTCTGGAAGGAAGTCCAGAAGCGGTACGGGACAAGGACCTGCAGCGGCAGGTGTGGCCCCTTGTCAAACCAGTATTTCAGCAGTATCGTGAAAAAGATGAATCCCGCTACCATCAACTCCTGGGTACCGGACAAGCAAGCAGCAATGTCGAAGACATCGTCTTTGCTGCTCGCGATGGACGGATCGACACATTGTTTCTCGCCGCAGAAACATCACTGGCAGGAACCATTGACCACCAAACCAATACGGTGGAACAAAACCCGGACTCCGAAGCAGCTGCCGAGGACCTCCTGGAGTATGCGGCTGTGCAAACGTATCTGCACAAGGGTACAATTCACACGGTAGCACCGGACGAAATGCCCGACGGCAGCCACGCAGCCGCCATCTATCGCTATTGACCGCGGGCTCACGGCAAAAACGAAAACCACGCGCAACACGACCTTGGAGAAATGCCTCCAAGGTCGTGTCTTTTCACATCAAGCCCCGATTTTGACAATAACGTCCGGCGGGTGCCAGTGCATCTGATGTTTCGCCCTGAGTTGGGCTCGGGCGGCTTGGCGTCAGCCCCTCCTGATGGATCGAGGGATCCACAGGGCGCTCAAGAGTAGAACTTCGTTAACGGCTATCTGTTGCACTCCGGAGAACTTCCGGCACTGGACACCAAGAATGGCCGCATACTCTGATGGTATTTCCGGCATCATGGTGAGTTGAATTCCAGCAAAGGTAACGGTGTAAACCGGCTTCGGCTTTGATGTGTCCCTGTCTAATCACAGAAGGTCATCACACAATCGCCAAGCAGTTCTTTCAAGGGTTCGCTGCGCAGCACAGTAGACACCTCGTGACTGAGTCCAGCGAAAACGCTAAGGATTTCGTCCCGAACAACTTGATATCAAACCAAACAAGAAAAAAAAGCTCGGTTACCGGAAAAAGCGCGCAAAGAAGAGCAGGAATTGTTACATTTAACATAGAACCTATGTTGGCCACGCATGGTAAGTCACCGTTTTTGAGTTATGGACAATGCAGACTGGCAGTCGTGCCAGAACCAAAAAACATCAAGCCGTCGGCTGCCAAGGGAGCATGCATGGTGCGGGGGATGTTGGCAAGCCGTGGCTCCGGGGCCGGAGGGTCGGACCTCGGCGCTTTACAAGGCAAGCAAACCTCTATCCAGGCCCATTCCGCTGCCGAAGATAGTGCAGCTCCCGCAGTGCATCTGGGGCTGTCGCACTGGGTGATGATTGTAAGGAACTTCGGCCAGAACCGTGACACAAAAAAGCCTCGTCGGAGACGGTGATCAACGCTGATCCAAAGGGACCCCTGATGATAAGCCAGCCTGCAGCAATAAAGCAGTACGGTATGGATAGATCACAACGGGTTAGACTCTGATATGGTCATCGAGAGTTCAGACTATGGCCTTCCGGCCGAAGGAGGGTGTGCGGTTATGCACAAGAGGGATGAAGGCTTCACCTTCATTGAGTTAATGGTTGTCGTCATCATTCTCGGCATACTGGTCAGTATAGCCATCCCCGTGTATTCTGGTGTGCAGACAAGAGCCCAGTGGGGAGTGGGCGAATCGAACGCCAAGATGCTGAACAACGGGTTCGCTGCACTGCAGAAACTGCAACCGGCGGTGCTCACCGTTGCCGGTACCTATGACGGTGCGTTGCAGAATGACAGAGATGCCCTTTTCGCCTTTCTCAGCCTGGACCACGTTGAGTTCGTTGTCTGGTTTCCTAGCGCGCAGCGATATGTGGCAGATCCGAACTCCGAAGGGTTTGCGAAGGGAGACGAAACCGCTGCAGTCACGGAAGACCCGCCGTTTAGGCCCGGGAATCGACCGGCTTGGGCAGGCCCACCAGAAAATCCCGGCAATAGTCAAGGCGGAGTTGATCCAGGCCCACCGGAGTGGGTATCTCCAGGGAATGGGTCAGCTCAAGGCAGAGTTAGAGGCAATTAGTATCCGTTGCTAAGAGGGTCTCGGCGCAGAATGACTGCTCACAATGGGCTGCAAAGACGCATTCACACCCAAAAGTAACGCGACGACCTTGGAGTTAAAACTCCAGGGTTTTTTTCTTGGCGTCATGTCACCGGTCCTTCAGCAAATGCGGGACCACCATGAATCATCCTGGAATCGGTTTTCCGGACGGTCCCTTTCGTCTGAGGCAGCTGAACGCTTAACCAACAGTAACGATCAACAGACTGCGGTGACCTAAAGGAAGTCGGGAATGTCCGCCGTTATCAGCACAACAAAACTTCCCGGTGCTGTGTCCCGGTTCATTAGCACTGTGTCACTGGGATTAGGTATCAAATCACCGTCCTGCTCCATCCCGTGGAGGTGCAAACTCAAAGCATCGGCCGCTTCTCTCTGCGCGTCCTCAAGATCAGCTCCGGTAGTCACACAGCCGGGGAGATCCGGGAAGTAGACACTGTAGCCCGTTCTTGTGGGCTCAAAAACCGCCCCGTATGTTCGCTTACGCATTTAGCTGCTCCTTCCTTCGACCAGACGATGACTTATATGCCTTGTGACTCGCAAGACAGTTTGCCGGAACTGCCAGCCGAGCAACCTTACGGCCTCGCCGGGCATCATGCCTAACATGCGACATGTCATGAGCTCGCTGCAGTCCTTTTGGTCCGTGGACTTCCATGGCCGCCAGTAGAAGGAGTTCTTTGCTGGTAATGACGAGACCTGTCCCGCAACTCAATCATCCTCGCCCCGGCGTTCCGTGATTATTTCGTCCAGGGCGCCACTGTCAGGAAAGGAACACATGTTCCTATACGGCACTGTCGGTGTTCGACCAAACGCGTAGAACTTGCAGGACTTGGGTCCATAACAGAATGTCTCAAAACGATAGCGTTTGATGTCGCGATCGAAGTCCCACTGGATTTCCACGTTAGCCATGTTTGCCCAGACACAGGGAAAGCACTTGCCTTTCCAGCGACTGCGGCTGAGAATCCGGGCTCCCCGTTCTTCATATAC
>PWMW01000067.1 GCA_003559095.1 Clostridiales bacterium
TAGTCTGCACACAGACTGAGGCTGGTTGAGCAAGGCTATGCCTAAGTAAGGCTTGCAGCCCCTAACCCGAAGAAAGAATGCTAGGATGGCATTTTTCGAGGGTTAAGTCGAGCGCTCAACTTGCTGCTTCGTAGTCGCTGCTGCAGATCAATAAATGAATGGGATAAAGCGGAAGCGCTTAGCTTTCCACGCTTGGTAACGACTGCCCATGACCTCTTCCATGAGCCGTTCTTCTAAGGCCATACGCTGGTTCAACATCGCTCCGACCAAGATCACGGCCACGAAAAATCCCAGGGCACTGCCCATGAACAGCGGTACCGCCGTTGCCAGCAGGAACAGGCCCAAGTACAGTGGATGCCGCAAAAATCGGTAAAAGCCGCTGCTGATGAGTTCTTGGTCGGCGGCTACCTCCACGTTCCGGGAAAAATGCTTACCCAAGGAGATTAGGGAGCCGTAGCGAAAACCTAAACCCACGGCATACATGATCACGCTGGCATTGCGCAGTCCCGGGATCCAAGCCGCCGGCCACAGGCCCAGTTCCAAATTGACTGTGACGATGGCAAAGCCGATGGAAGCAAGGATGGCCGCCATAATGCGCCGAAATGACTGGCGTTCCTGCACGGACTTGCTCGTGTCCTGCCCTTTGGGTGACGGGAAAATAACAAATTCCAGCCACCATAACAATGTAATAATGACAAAAACCACGCTCTGAACGTCATTGGTCAAAATTCTTCCCATACACATGCCTCCCCAGCACAGCCGGTTGTTCCCAGTCTGCCAGCTGTTTTCTTGGTTTGTGGTTTAAGGATACCAAAAATAAAAGCGAATAACAATCATTAGTGCTCTGACCCAAGACCCCGTTCAAAGAGCCGGTTATAGAAAATCCGGAGCGGCGCGCCACAGCGCAGCTCCGGATAGACAGAACGTTATTCCCGCTCCAGCAACTCAATCTCATAATTGTCCGGGTCCGTCAAAAACGCCATCTTGTGGCCGTCGGCAAACACCTGGCGCCAGTTATCCGGCCAGATCTCCAAGCCCTGTTTTTCCAGCTCTTCGCAGAAGGCTGTGAGGTCTGGAACGCCGATGGCAAAGTGCAGCAGGTCTTCTTGAACCTCCAGTTTAAAGTCCGGCGACCACGTAAATTCCAATGTGTGTTCGTTGCCGGGCAGTTCCAGGTGCACAATGCGATTCCCCGCCGGGGATTTGTCATTGCGGGATTGGACCTGGAAACCCAGATGATCACAGTACCAGCGGATGGACTGTTCAAGGTCACTGACGCGGACCCTTGTGTGCAGCAGTTTGGCCATACGATCACTCCTACTAAGATTTTTGTTCGTTCTCTGCTTTCCGCGTCCGACTTGGAAATTCCTGCGTCCTGGCGGTATTTTCTTGGCATGGGAAGGCGAATCCGGGTGGTCCGCTGCGGCGCGGGATGTCCCCCGGCCAGGACATGGTTGGCCTCGTCGCCAAGCCCATTGGCAAGCGGCGCTGCATGCAAATGAGGTGCAAGGAATCGCGAGCTGTGGCGACGAATACAAAAAAGCAGAACCAGAGCGGTGTTGGACACCGCTCTTTGGGTTCTCGCCGGCCCGTGCGGGCCAATCTCCCTGCAAAGGATGTGTCATATGTTGAATATTTCCCGCGATCACGTCATCTACGCGTTTGCTGCTTCCATGTCTCCGGTGGCCACTGTGGAATCCGGCACGACCCTGGTCTTCCAAGCTGTGGATGCCCTGGGTGGCCAGGTAACCAGTGCAGAAACAACTCTCGATCATCTAGATTTTTCCCGGGTTAACCCGGCTACGGGACCCGTGGCCGTGGCCGGGGCGCAGCCGGGCGATGCTCTCTTGGTGGAGATTCTAGATATTGTCACCAGCGATCACGGTGTTATGCTGGCCGTTCCTGGGCTGGGCATTCTGGGTCATAAGGTGGACACACCGACCACGAAGGTAGTGCCCATTGGCGGTGAATCGGTGACGTTCAACCAGTGGTCGCTGCCCAAGCAGCCCATGATCGGTGTGATCGGTACCGCTCCCCAAGAGGGCTCGGTACCCTGCGGAACCCCTTCTGACCACGGCGGCAATATGGATACGAAGGATATTAAGGTGGGATCGTCCATTTATCTGCCGGTCTTTCAGCCCGGCGGCCTCCTGGCCATGGGCGATGTGCATGCGGCTATGGCCGATGGCGAGGTCTGCGGTACCGGTGTAGAATGCAGTGCTGATATCACGGTGCGGGTGCACCGCATTCCTCAGTTTGGCATTGCTCGCCCGCTGGTGGTGACGCCGACGGCCATCATGGCCGTGGCCAGTGCCGCAACCATCGAAGAAGCATCGCAGCTGGCCCTGGAGCAGGTCATTGACTTTCTGGTGGCCAAGGAAGGCCTCAGCTTCAATGATGCCTATATGCTCTGCAGTCTCGTTACGGATATCCGCATCAGCCAGTTGGTGGATCCGCTGCTCACCGTGCGGGCCAGTCTGCCGAAGACCTACCTCACCGCACCGCTGCATCCTTAAGAGCCGCTGCGATTTTGGTAGTATAGTACACACAGCGGCCCCGACCCAGGGGACGTTCACCGTCTGGCGGGTTTGAAACTCCTCCCAGGCCCAGCGCAGGATTTTTGCTGCAGCTGCCGAACTTTTCAATTAGAGGAGTGACGTTCGCCATGGGACGTTGGGGTCGCTTGCTGCGCTGTGTCTTGGTCTGCCTTTGCCTGTTCTTATATGGTTCTGCTGCTGCCGGCCAACCGCTGTTGGATCCGGCTACGCAGCCGCGCTTTGAATGGCTGGGACGGGCCGACGGCCTCTCGAACTTATCCGTGTCCGCCATTGTTCAGGATCGCTATGGATTTATGTGGTTCGCCACGCAAAACGGCCTCAATCTCTATGACGGCCAGCAGATCACGGTGCTGCAGAGCGATCCCTTCAGCGAAGATTCCTTGATTCACAATCTGATCCAAACCATGTATTATGATGAGGATCTGCACCATTTGTGGTTGGGAACCTACCAGGGGCTTTCTTTGTATCGGATCGAATCCGGCGAGTTTCTCAACTATGCAGCGGGTCCCAACGGGCTCAGCAACCCCGTGGTGACCGCTATCACGAAGGACCCCCGCACCGACGGTGTTTGGGTGGGTACCTTGAATGGCCTAAACTACCTCGGCAGTGCCCACGGGCAGTGGACCCAGTTCCAACCGCCCGGCGATGTGGTGCGGGCCCTGGCCTTTGACCACAAAGATCGCCTCTGGGTGGGTACGTATGAAGGACTGTACCACTTTGATTACCTTAACGACCAGTGGCTTCCCTTGGACGCCGAGCTTCCCAGTCCATCGGTGATGGCCATCAGCCACTACGAACCAGGCCGCTTCCTCTTAGGACTTTGGGGTGGTGGCGTGGCGGAGCTGGATATCGTAACAGGCCAAGTCACGGTGCATTCCTTGGCCGACAACCGCGTCTATACGGTCTGGGCTGCCGATGATGGCAGTTACTGGGCTGGCACCTGGGGCGGCGGACTTTACGCTATCATGCCCTCTGGCCAGATTCGTCACTTTGGTGCCGGCAACAATGGCGAGTCCCTCCGCCATCCCGTGGTCTATTCGCTGCTGCAGGATCATTCCGGTATTCTCTGGATCGGTACCAACGGCGGCGGTCTCCACAAGCTGAATCCCCGCAAGCGCAATTATCTGCGCTTCAGCCATAAACCCGGGGATCCGTCATCGTTGGCCCTGGGCAAGATCAATGCCATGCACCGTGACCAACGGGGATCCCTGTGGATCGCCGTGTATAACATGGGACTGAACCGCTATGACGAGACCACCGATATCATGCTGCATTATGGTGCGGCTGAAGGTTTTGGCCTGCCTGCAGACAACACCAATGCTATTCTCGAGACCGCCGCCGGGGATCTGCTCTTTGGTACCAACGATGGCTTGGTGCGGTACATTCCAGGGGAGGATCGCTTTGAGCCCTTCGCTCCTCACCTTCCAGGGCAGTTGATCTACGCCTTGGCGGAGCATCCCGATGGCAGTTTGTGGCTGGGAACCTATGCCGATGGGGTCGTTCGTTATGAGCCAGCAACGGGTGCCATGACGACCTTCCGCCACCAACCAGGCGTGGGCAGCAGTCTAGCGGATGATCTCGTATACGATATCCTCATCGATTCCCAGGATCGGATCTGGATTGCTACCAATAACGGTTTGAACCGATTCCTGGGTGAGGAGGAGGGCTTTCAGCGTTACCGCAGGGTGCCCGGGAATGCCCAGCAGTTGGGGACTAATTCCATTCGGACGCTGTTTGAAGATTCCTTCGGCCAGCTCTGGATCGGTACGGCTGGGGCTGGGCTGTACTTGTACCAAGAGGACGGGACATTTCTGCATTTTTTGGAAAGCAATGGCATGCCCAGCAACGTTGTGGTCAGCATGGAAGAAGATGAGCAACAGCGGCTCTGGTTGGGTACCCACGGTGGTTTGGCCGTGATGGATATCGCGGAACGGACCCTCTTGGCGGTGCTGACAGAGGATGATGGTCTCGGCGGTTGGGAGTTTAACGGCGGTAGTTTCCATGATTCTGACGGCACGCTGTATTTCGGCGGTGTCCATGGGATCACAGCCATGCGAGATTTCTTGGGTGGCGAGCGGCTGACACCGCCCCGCGTCTATGTGACCAACGTCGAACGCATCGGCCAGAATGATCAGCAGCACCGGCCCTTCTTCAACGGCCAGCAGATCACGTTGGGACCCCGCAACAACTATGTGGCCTTTGAGTTTACGGCCACCGACTACAATGCTCCTGACAAGACCAACTTTTCGTACATGCTGGAAGGCTTTGATTCGGCCTGGATTCACGCCGGATCGCGGACATACGCCACCTACAGCAATCTGCCCGCCGGTCAATACCGCCTGCTGGTCTCGGCGGTCACCGCCGCTGGCACCGAGGCCGTGGAGCCCGCTGTGGTCTATCTGAATGTAGAGCCGCCGTGGTACCGCAGTTGGTGGGCCTATCTGCTGTATCTGGGGTTGTTTGCCGCCATCATTGCTGTGGGCATTCGCCTCTTGCAGTGGGAGCTTCTGCAGCGTCGCAATGCCGAGCTAGCGTATGCCAATGAGCGTCTGGAGACCTTGAATGGGGAGTTGGCCCGCCTGTCCGTGAAGGATTCCCTGACAGGGTTATTCAACCGTCGCTACTTCGACTCACGGCTGGATGAGCAGTTGGCGGCAGCCCGCCGCACCCGAGTACCCCTCTCCCTCATTATGCTGGATTTGGATCACTTCAAAGAGTACAATGACTCCTTGGGCCACGTGGCCGGTGATGCCCTGCTCAGTGCTGTCAGTCAGGCGGCCCAAGAGACCCTGCATCGCCGCACGGACTTCCTGGCTCGCTATGGCGGCGATGAAATGGCCGCCGTGCTCTTCGATACCGATGCCGCCGGTGCGAAGCGGCAGGCGGAGCGCCTCCACCAGACCATGGTGCGGGTGATGCGGGAGCAGTCCGAGGCCACCGGCCACCCCATGCCCCCCACGGTCAGTCTGGGTGTGGTCACCGTTATCCCCGGCCGGGATACCCAGTTCACCGATGTGATCGAAGCGGCAGATACGGCTCTTTACCAGGCAAAAAAAGCCGGCAAGAACCGCATTGTCGCGGAGTCCCTGGATCCCGCCTACCAATAACTTCAGCACCGTCCGCTGGAGTACCTTGAGGCATCGTTGGCGGCTTGGAGCCCTGTTCGCGCCCATGCCAAAGAACCCCACCAAAACAGGATTTCCTGTTCTGGTGGGGTTTAGCGCGCTGTGCTACCGCAGGACGCGCTGCAGGAGGCGCCGCAGGGGCGAGGAGCGAATGGCAATGGCGTCCTGGGGACAGAGTTCATGGCAGCAAAAGCACTGAATGCACGCGTCCGGTTCCACTTCAATCCGGCCATCGTCCCGCTTAACAATGGTCTGGACCGGACAGGAACGCAGACAGATCTCGCAGCGAATGCAGATCTCTTGAATCACTTCCGGGTGGGAGCGCAGAATGTTGGCTGCCAGACCTCCCCAAGCATTGGGAATGGGCA
>PWMW01000414.1 GCA_003559095.1 Clostridiales bacterium
ATCAAGCGACCAGTTGCGATACGGAGTCCACGCGCCGCCCCGGGCGTGAACAAGAATTTCTGCCGAACCGGACCGGGAATCAGTAGAACCAAATCGTATGAATTGCTGGGCCGACTCCGGCACAAATCGCAACGGGGTCAGATGATCGGACCCCGGCGGAGCGAGAACAAGCGCTCGCCGTAACTCGTCCGGATTTATTATGTCGAATGCCACGTGCGCGTTCGGCTGACCGCGCACCTGGTGAGAGAAAAATCCATCACTGAAATCCTGGTATAAAGCTTTGCTGGAAGCGTAACTGCAGACGATGATCCTTTGATAGTCAGACCGCAGCGAGCGCAGCAGCCCCTGCCAGTTCATAAGTTCCCAACCGAATTCACCCACCCAGGGGCCGGCGAACAGCACGGGACTCCGTTGAGCGCCCGGTCGTAAGATACGCGGACGCAGTCTCCAGCTCCAACGCCCAAAACATTCGCGAGTAAGCAAGATGGCACGGGGATGCCGGCCTACCGATAAAATCGGCGGCCAGGAACGCAGGGTACGGTTTTCGGAATTAACCGTCATCTATTGGGTTGGCGGTTTTCGTATTGGGTTCGGTAAACTTTGTTTCTCCCAGATAATCGCAGGGAGCGCAAAAACCAAAATCGGGACAATCCA
This sequence comes from Clostridiales bacterium, assembly GCA_003559095.1. Classification (GTDB taxonomy): domain Bacteria; phylum Bacillota; class Limnochordia; order Darwinibacteriales; family B1SED10-159; genus SLOZ01. Next base: position 655 of record PWMW01000414.1, read on the forward strand.
CTACGTGCCTAATGCCGGACAACGGATCCTTTGCCAGGTTTTCAAAAGGGGCGACCCGCCGTACCATCCGTGAAACACACTGATATCGGCCACCATCCGGAGCGATGAGGATCACTGCCCGGTCGCAACGCACCATTTTTCTGAACGCCTTGGATGAGCCTGGAAAGATGTTTCTTTGATCTTCATCGATGTCGATATGCGGCGCCCCGGCTCCAAGTTTCTCCGCGAAGGCAGCTTGGAGCCGGTCCCTGCCCTCAAGGTTTATCGCGTGGACGGAGAAAGGCGTCCCGCTTTTCTTCAGCAAACGCACATTTTCGGCAAACAGGGAATCCCGATTCCCCGAAATATGGTACGAGGCGTAGACAGACAGTCGTTTGCGCTGGAGCCAAGATAAGTCGCCTCTGAGCGGAACCATCAAGTTACTATATACCGTTACCTCCAGTTTCGGGTTCACGCCCAGGATAACCTTTCCCAGATCCGGATAGAGAAGCGGCTCGCCTCCCGTCAGAATCACGTCCCGGTTCAGCCAATTGAAAATTTCAATCCATTCTTCCGGGTCAAGCAAGGAATAATCCGCCAGATGTCGTCCCCCATCAATATGGTTATTTACACAGTATTCACAGGATAGATTGCAACGCAAAGTCGGATAAGCACGCACTTTGCCATCGAAAAACCTTCGCCCGAAGGCTCTTCTCTTTAACGAAAAATAAATTATTTTCCATAGTCTCATAGCTCGCCTTACTCCAACGATTGCTCTACAACACCCGCTACCTTTTCCAAAATCCGGGTCATATGTTTCACATATTGGCTCATCGAAAAACGTTGAACCACATCGATCCGGGCATTTTCGGCTAAAGTATGTCGGCGCGCGGGTTCGTCCATCAGTTTGAGCAGTGTTTGAGCCAGCGCGTCCGTATCACCGCAGGGATAAAGCAATCCGTTGTGTTGATGCCGGATAATTTCTGGAAGCCCGCCCGAGTCCGCACCGACTACCGGAATTCCCATCGCCATAGCCTCCAGCGCAGTCCGGCCAAATGGCTCTCCCTCCGATGGAATCACCAATATGTCCAGGCCGGCCATCCAACCAAGAATATCGTCACGGTAGCCGGAAAACCGCACTTGTTCAGCAATACCCAGTTCTACCGCCTGGGCTTCCAGTTCACGGCGCATTGCGCCCTCCCCCGCCAGAGCTATGGTCGGCACACGGCCAGTCCGGTTCCTGATCTTCGCCACCGCGCTTAATAGATCTCCTTGCCGCTTCCAGGGTACCATCCGCCCGGCCGCTCCGATTACGACAGCTTGTCCTTTAGGGCGGGGCCTGTCTTGCAGCCGGCGGACTCCACTAATGTCCGGGCAGGCGTTGTAAACCACCTCAATTTTTTCTCGCGCCAGACCAACTTCAGCCCACCGCTTCTTACTGTAATGGGAATTGGCAACAAACCTTCCAATATGACGGTTGAGAAAACGGGACGCAATAGGACTCAACCTTGAAGGAGCCGTAGCCCGGATATGACATAGCGTCTTCAAGCCGGCCCGGACCGCGGAATAGACCGTGTAGAAGTCTGTAAATGGATCTTTGCAAAAATAAGCTACTTCCGCGCCGGCGTTTCTCAGGTTATGGAATATACCGTCGTATTTTTTTGCCAGGAGCCGGACAGGCGGCAATAAGGTTTCCACTTTACCGATCGCCCGGATCAGATAGGCCAGCGAAGTGTAACGGTATAATTTCCACGGCCGCGACAGGGGAATATTATCTATACTGTGAACGGCTTTTTCATCCAGGATACTGGATGGTTTACCGCCGTTCAAATAACGGACATTACCGCTATAGAGCAAGCGTGGCCGCCCAAGGCCGGCGGGCAAGTGATTCAAGAGATCCAGTGTGGATTTAGTTGCCCCGCCGTCACTGGCCTCGTTCAGGACAAAGATTACGCTGTCATATAATGGTCTGGTTGCCATAGTCAGACCCTGTCGCATATCGGTAGAATAACTTCAAAGCCCCCTCGGGGGAATATACTCCGGCTTTGACATTCTCCCACTCCAGGACATCTTCAGAACGGATCAGCCGAGGGCAGCTATTTGCCACCCGGACGGGAACGGAAGGCTTCTCCAGCGCCAGCAGCAGGGCCAGCCGATGCTGTCCCGATCTGACAACGACGACATAACAGTGTCCGTTTTGCCCCGCCCAAGTCAGAAGATCTCCCTTGATGTCGCCATCCGGACCGGAGTTCCGGCGATAGCCTTTCTTTTTTATGGACTCGTACAGACGCCCCAGGTAGGAAACTTCATTTATTGCCGCCCGACGCGCCAGTTCTCGGTTGGCAGGGGGACACCGGGAATAAAAGTCAAGACGCTCCCGATTCTTGGAAATCCGGTACATTGCTCTTAACGATCGAGGTCCGGCAACTTTGGTATCCCACGGCTCTCTTGCTTCGTAAAGCTTCAAAGAAGCCAACCCGGGAGCCTCATCCTCGTTCAGACCTGAAAAAGCCAACGCGCTGCCCTCGGTATGGCTCATATAGAAATTCTCCAGCGAGTTGACAATCGTATTATGCCCGGTGCCTTTTACCAGTTCGCATGCCGTGCGATAAAGCGGATTCCGGCCCTGTTGGTCAAAACCGCTCCAAACCGGCCAGCGGCACTTAGATCTCGGAATTTGCATCGTAAAGGGGGTTGAAGATTGTCCGGACAGAGAGAAAGCGACAGGATCAACCGATCCTAGGTAACCTGGACGGCAGAAATACCGGTGGCGTTTTTCTTGGACAAATCGCGCCAACTTGCTATATAGGGTCTTCATTTTATTTTCCGGACCGTAGTGGCGAAAGCCATCCTATCATCGGCATTTATAATAGACCTTTGCCAATTAGTCTTTCAGTCACTTTCAGCCTTGGAAACGGAGAAAGCCCACAGAGGTGATGATCACGATATATTTTTGTGATTATAAGGAAAAATGATGGTAAAACACACCACTTTTCTATTGTACTCGCCTTTTAAGTACCGTTGCGCTATGATTCATAGTAAATTTTCCTGTTGGTTAGTGATTTTGCTCGAATCGTCGTTTGGGCAAGCAATGTTGGGAGAAAATCGTTATTTCACTTTTCATCGTGCAACAAGAGGTGGAGCAAGCTTGCTTTCAATGGATCAGCTTTGCTCTGCCGCAAGAAGTCGGGTAAAATCCAATTGCTCGGGTGTTTGAACAAACCGGTTAGCTCATTTCGATAACCGTACCGTCTTTCGGTCCCTACCTTTGCTTTCGTCTCTCTGCAATGTCGGAACTCGGAGTACAATGTCATTATCAATAAAATCGTTGCGTTTGCCTCCAGCGGATATTTTTCAGTCCGAGCATATAGGCAAGGACTTGGCAAAAAAAAGTATTCGCGGTGGTTCTAATGCCTTAGGGGCGCAAGCGGTAATTTTTGCGCTCAATTTAGCGCGAATAGTCGTATTGGCGCGATTGTTGACTCCTGAGGATTACGGTCTTGTCGGTATGGTTATGGTCATCGTCGCTTTTGCCAATAAGTTCAAGAGTGCTGGGCTAAACCTGGCTACGATACAGAAGGAGAAGATCACGCACGATCAAATCAGCGGTTTGTTCTGGATAAATGCCTTATTAAGCTTGGTGCTGGGGCTTTGTATCGTGGGGATCGCGCCGCTGGTAGCCCGATTCTACGGAAGATTCGAATTGACAGCTGTCACAGCGGTACTTGCCATCTCGTTCTTCGCCCAAGGGCTTACCGTTCAACATGCCGCGTTGCTGAAAAAACATATATTTTTCAGCACTATAGCCTTAACACAAATAGTATCCGCCAGCGCGTCGCTGGCTGCTGCCATCATTCTCGCATGGCTGGGGTGGCAATACTGGGCTTTGGTGGCGGGAACGCTGGTCTCGGCAACAGTTACGCTGTTGCTGACCTTTTACTTTTGCCCCTGGCGACCGGGCAAATTTAAACGAGGGTCCGGAATACGTGATATGCTGGTGTTCGGCGGTCATATTACCGGCTTTGAGTTTGTTAATTACTTCGCTCGCAACGCTGACAATCTTCTGATCGGCAAGTTTATTGGCGCTGATGCCTTGGGTATCTATTCCAAAGCTTATCAGTTATTCTTGATGCCGGTACAACAAATAAGGGGCCCTATACTACAGGTTGCCATGCCGGTTCTCAGTTCGTTGCGGAATATACCCAAGAGATATGTCTTATACTACAAAAACATCTTGGATATATTAGCGACTATAATTATACCCATTGCTGCTTACAGTGCCCTCGAAGCTCATTTAATAGTATCAGTTTTCCTTGGTGAACAATGGCTGGCCGTAGTTCCCGTATACCGAATACTGGCTATCTGCGGAATCGTTATGACCGTAGCGGGTACTAAAGGGGCGGTAATGATGAGTTATGGTTATTCAAAGAGATATTTTATATGGGGGTTGATCAATTCAGTAGTTGTCATTTCCTCCTTCGTGGTTGGTTTGCCATACGGAATAGTGGGCGTAGCCGCTTCATATACAATTGGCAGATATATTATCTTGATTCCTTCTCTGTATTATTGTTTCCACAAAACCCCGGTTACGGTCCGGCTGTTTCTCAAGACCCTTTCGCCTCCCCTTATGAGTATATTAGCGGCGACAATATCATTTTGGGCAGTTTGTTATTTCGTGGAAGAACCAAAAGTACTCGCGTATATTGCGCGCGGCACTCTGTTTGCGCTTGTTTACGCAGGCTTATGCCTTTCCAGGAGGTCGACTCGATCTATTCTGACCTTGTTCTGGAAAGAGACGATCGGAAAACAATATATTTTCAAACAAGTGAGCTAAGGCCGAGTTATGTCTAAAGAAAGTAATATTGATTTTGTTGTAAAAAATCATCTTTGCACCAGCTGCGGAACTTGCGTAGGCATCTGTCCGTATTCCGCTTTGTCCATAAAACTTAATTCATACGGGGTATTCGCCCCGTTTCGCAATGTTGCCGATTGTACAGATTGTTCTCTTTGTGTATCAGTATGTCCCGGGCATAAATTAGATTATCACCAACTTCACACTCATATTTCGGGAAGCATTCCCCCAAATGAGACATTGGGACCAGTCATCGGGACATATTGTGGATTCACTAGGGATTCATCAATTTTGCCGCAAGTGCAGAGCGGCGGAGTCGTTTCCAGCCTCTTGATTTATTGTTTGCATAAAGGCTTGATTGACGGGGCCATTGTATCCCGTTGGTCACCCGAGAAACCGTTAATTCCACAGACTTATATCGCACGAGACCGTTCTGCCATTCTTGCTTCTGTAGGATCCATCTATAATCC
>PWMW01000125.1 GCA_003559095.1 Clostridiales bacterium
CAATTTGGCGTGGGCCACACCAAATTGCCAACCGAGAATACGCCCCGTCAAAATGATAGCCAACAGGTTGATGGCGGGTCCAGCATAAAGAAAAGCTACCGCTGGCCCAATCCCGGCTCCCCGCTTATAGATTCCGGCAAACAACGGCAATACTGTGCACGAACAAACCGCCAATACGATCCCGGATACCGAAGCGATGCCATAGGACATCCATTTCTTGGCCCCAGCACCAAAATATTGCATGACAGCTCCCTGGGAGAGGAAGTTGGCAATGGCTCCCGCGATGAAGAATGCTGGGATGAGACAGAACAAGACATGCTCACGAGCGTATTCCTGCAGCATAAAAAAGGCTTCCAGAATCGACTGCTGAACCCGGGGTTGGTCCACTGGCAGCCAGTAGGCCGCCAAGAATACACCTAGGATCAGCAATAATGTTCGGCGTTCAGACAATCGTCTCACCCACTAACAGAGAATTCCTTTCCTCCAAATCCACCAACAATACCGAATCAATGCACTGAATGAACTGTTTAATGCAGGGGACTTTCACACTATAAAATACCTGCAAGCCCTCTTTGCGTCGAGCTAACAATCCGGCATCATGCAGCATGGCAAAATGCTTGGACACACTGGACTGGCTTTCGTCTAACTGCTCAACCATGGTGCAGACGCACGTTTCGCCGTGGTCTAGCAGGTGCTCTAATATTTGCAGCCGGATCGGATGCGCCATGGCCTTAATGACCTGGGCGCGCATTTGGTATTTCGTCACAACGGCTTCACCTCCGACACATTCATATATTCCCACTATGGAATATTATAAAACAAAAATACAGCTGCGTCAAATGCATGACGCAGCTGTATGGCCAAACAAGAGTGCTCTCTACCAATGAAGATATTGTCACTGGCGGCGCGCCCTGTAATCAACAACAGTGCGAGCACTACGCCTCAGGTTGTAGGGCAGCAATGGCCCAGGCAAACGATTACTCCGGAAAACCCACAGGAGAAGCATATACCACCATCTCATCGACCCCATCCACCGCCAGCAGTTTGTCCAGCAGCTGCTGATCATAGGCGCCAATGGCGCAGGTGCCTGCGCCGATACTGACGGCAGCAAGATAAAGGTTCTGGGCCGCATGACCCACATCCAACACAATGAGCTTGGGGGCCAGCGGTCCGTAACGCCACTCACTGCGGGCAGGCCGTGCGGTCCACACAAAACAAGCAGGTGCAGCGCCGACGAAGGATTGTCCTAGACAACCCGCTGTCAGTTGTTCAGCTAACGCACCTTCGCTAATAGTTTCATCACTCTGCGGCCCCAGTAATACTAAGCCGTGCCGCTCCACATGGTACCAATATATGCCCGGAGATAGCCCTTGAATCCGGCGGCCAACGATGTACGTCTCCAGCGGGTGGCGCGCTCCAGCCGACGGGGCTGTGCGCCGACGATGATCCTCGCCGGAAATTCCCTGCACCGACCAGAGCAAAAAAGAAAGCTCTTCCAAGGTCAGCTGACGATGGCTGAAACGCCGCACACTCCGACGTTGCTGCAGAGAATCCCGTACGCTCACATGGCCCATGGTTTCCGCGAATGCCGGCAGGGGAATCACGTCTTCGTCGGCGGCCAGCTCCCGGCACCAAGTCGGTTCCGCATCACCTCTGCGCTGTCCAGTCTCCAGTCCTTTCCATCCGTGCCAGTCACCGGCTTGCAGGAATGCTCTTCCCTCATCGCTGCGCACAATAGCTCCCTCCCCATCTCGCTCTTTGGCGTTTAAAACATTCGGTTACATCACAGGCTATCGCCAAAGTCTTTCTTGAATTGACGAGCTAATTCCTGCTGCCACTGGGAGACCGGCTCCAGCTTCCCAAAGAAGAAGCGCAGGTTTTTCGGTTCATCCACAAAGCGCAGCCCTTCCACCAAGCGGCGGTTTTCGTACAGCCAAGCTAGGCGATCCACAACATATTTGACCTGAGAAGCGGTGAACACCCGTCGCGGCAGGGCCAAGCGCAGAAGTTCCATATTGGCCATAGGCTCGACTCCGTTGGCATCCCGCTGCTCGGACAAAGTGCCTCGCTCCATGCCCCGAATTCCACCGGCGATGAAAAGGGCAGCGCCCAACGCGCCCGCAGGGTATTGATTCTGCGGCACATGGTCAATGAAGCGCATGGCGTCCACATGACAGCCGAGCCCTCCCGGAGGTGTAACTACCGGAATACCGTACCGCTGCAATTCCTGCACCATGTACTCGATGAAGATAGGAGCTTGGTTAATCATGTTCTCATCCATGGTTTCGTCCAGCCCAACGGTGATGGCTTCCATCTCCCGCACAGACATGCCTCCATATGTAGAAAACCCTTCGTAGAGAGGCACCAATTCCCGAATCTGCAAAAACAGTTTTTCATCATCGAAGCACATTCCGCCGCCGCGAGCACAACCCAACTTCCGAGCGGAGAAATATATAATATGGCAGGCATCAGAGATGGCCTCGGTAATTTGGCGGATACTCATATCGCGGCAGGCTTCTTCCCGGACTTTGTTAAAGTAAAGATTGTCCGCCAGCAAGCTGGCATCAAGCATCAGCAGCAGTCCGTGTTCGTCGCACACCTTCCGAACTTCCTGAATGTTTTCCAGAGAAAAGGGCTGTCCGCCAATGAGGTTCGTCCCGGCCTCCATGCGCACGAAGGCTATGGAAGCTGCTCCTTTGTCGGCGATCACGGCGCGCAGTTTGTCAATATCCATGTTCCCTTTGAAAGGATGCGTACTATCCAGGTTCAACGCTTCGTCAATGGGAATTTCCTCCACAGAGCCACCATTGATGATAATATGCGCCTTGGTGGTGGTGAAATGGTAGTTCATAGGTACCACCGACCCCGGTTTCACCAAGATCTGCGACAAGAGGTTTTCGCAGGCCCGCCCTTGATGCGCCGGCACGAAATAACGCTTCTTGAACAGTTCCTGGCATTTCTGTTCTAGGCGGGTGAATGTTTCGGAACCTGCATAACTATCGTCGGCCTTCATCATAGCCGCTAACTGCTGATCACTCATGGCATTGACGCCGCTATCTGTAAGCATATCGATAAAGATGTCTTGATTTTTCAACAAGAATGTATTGCTGCCTGCCTCCGCAATGGCCTCCAAACGCCGCTCAATCGGGGGCAGATCCAGACGCTGCACAATACGTACCTTGTGCATTTCCAACGGAAGTGACTCACCAGTAAAAAACCTAATAGCTGCCATCCTATCCTCTCCTCATCTGGTTTTTCTGCGGCGCATGCATCCCAACGTCACCCACCAACCATGCCAGTGGCTGCCGCCGAGCAACAAAAAAACCGTCCTGCCGCAACAGGACGGTTTGCACCGCGGTACCACCTGAATTAACCGCAACAAGTGCGGTTCCCTCAAAAGGCTCTAACAAGCCCTCTCCGTTAACGCCGGAGTTACGACTAGGCCTACTGCTACTTCAGCCCGCAGCTCCGGAGGGTAATTTCCGTTAAGGTCGGTTGCCAGGTCGCAGCACCCCTGGCTCTCTGCAAACCAACTCCTTAACATAGTCATCTCCATCACAGCTTTTGTCGGATACAAACGTTCGCTTGTCGTTAATTATACGGCACGGCAAAGCAATTGTAAAGTAAAATCGATTTCTAGAATTCACCACTGAAACTTGAAGAAACTGGCGTCCGCTACGTAATGCGCCGTCAGTTCTTCCAACCGGTCCATCTCAGCCGGTGAGAGCGGCTGAAATTTCCTGGTGATGGCTGCATTCTCCTCCAGCTCGTCCAGATTCGACATCCCGACGATGGCCGTACTGATGGGAAACGTGTACACATAACCCAACGCCTGGTCCATAGTGGTAATGCCATCACTGCGAAAAATGCGACCATGAGCAGGGATTTTCATGGCGATTACACCCATGTCCTTCGCCACCGCTGTCTGCAGAAGCTCCGTTTGAAATGGAGCATGATGAATGTCCGCCGCGTTGAGCGTCATCAGCAGGCAGTCAAAATCAAAGCGGCGGATCCCTTCCAAAAGCACGTCCGGGTCGCGATGCCCTGTAATCCCCAAGTGTTTGACCGATCCCTGCTCCTTTAGTTCAAGCAGCGCCTTCAGGGCACCTTCGGCTGCGAAGATGCGCTGCAGATCCCCGTCGGTTCGCACGTTATGCAGCTGGTACAGATCCAGATAATCTGTCTGCAGCCGCTGCAGGCTTTCTTCAAACAAGCGCATCGTTCCCGAATAACTGCGGTCATGGGTTTTCGAGGCCAGAAAAACCTCCGCTCGGCGGTGTTTCATGACGGCGCCAACGTTGCGCTCACTGACTCCGTGACCATAGGAAGGTGCAGTGTCAATATAGTTGACCCCCGCATCTAGAGAGCGGTGGATCAGCTCCTGGGCGGCCTGTTCCCGGCCGGCGCGCTCAATGATTCCTTGAGCACCCAGGCTGAACAAACTGACAGAGAACCCTGTTCGCCCCAGAGGCCGCAGAGGCATCTGCACTGGTTCATTCTGAGCCAACAAATGGAACCCCCGTCCCGTGCTGAGCAGAATAGCTGCTCCTACACTGCGTTTGAGGAAGTCTCGCCGGCTCCACCGTGGAGAAGTCATCGGATCGTCGCCCCTTTCCTCACAGGAGATCCACGATCTCCAAAGCCAGTTGAATTTCTTCGTCTGTCAATCCGCGTTCTGTGATCGACGCCTGGAACTCCTCCAGTGGCAGTTCGCCTCCGACAATGGCATTGAGCTGTCCAGCCAGTCTCGTGACAAACCAAGCTTGCCGAGAGCCGTAGAACGCATCCAACAACGCCACCACGTCACGGCGATTCTGGAGATAGAACTTTTGGTGATAATCTTCCGCCACATAAAACGTATCCAATTGTTCGATAACCGTAGCCATGGGACCGCCGGACTGGCGTTGGTAATGGTCAAGAACCCGCTCCGCCACCGCCCACTGTTCCTCGTCAGCGGCCAAAATCACAGAACGATACTGTCTGGGCATGGCTCGATGGGGATTATGCCAAGCAAAGAATCGGTGAAGCAGCTCTTCGTAGCTTATCCGCTCGGGATCGAATACTACCTCGACAACTTCGGTGTGATCACCCATACGCGTGTACGTCGGGTTGGGAACGGTACCTCCCGCATACCCGGCCAGAACACTGTGGACTCCATCTATATGCCCATACTGGGCATCAGGTCCCCAGAATCAGCCAAGACCAAACACTGCGGTCTCAGTCTGCGGTGCTGCCCATACAGGTGCGGCAGCGAATGACAACAAAAGCAATGCCAATAACATCCATTTCACATTCTACACCCCGCTGTCACCAGCGATGGTGTACCTCCTGGTAAACCCACCGCTGGTAGATTTCATTCACTGCGTCCATGGTCTCCCGACTGAGTTCGGGCATATCAGCAGCTCGAACATTTTCTTCAGCTTGCGACGCTCGTTTTGCTCCGGGAATTGCACATGTTACTTCATCATGCATCAATATCCAACGCAGAGCCAATTGCGGCAGCGTCCAGCCTTCTGGAACTAACCGCTTCAGCTCTTCCACGGCCTGCAAACCTTTCTCATAATCCACGCCGGCGAAGGTTTCCCCTCGATCGAAATGCTCACCGTAACGGTTAAAGCTGCGGTGGTCTTCCGCTTCAAAGGTGGACTCTTTAGTGAACTTGCCTGTCAAGAGTCCGCTGGCCAAGGGAACGCGGACAATGATACCGATGTTCCGCCGTGCGGCCTCTTGGAAGAAAAGCTCCTTGGGGCGATGACGGAACATATTAAAGATGATCTGTACCGTCTTCACATTAGGATACTCTATAGCCTTGAGAGCTTCTTCCGCCTTCTCCACACTGACGCCGTAATGCTTGATCTTTCCCTCCGCCACTAAGCGATCCATAGCATCGAATACTTCCGGACGGTAATACACTTCGGTGGGCGGACAATGCAGTTGGACCAAGTCCAAAGCGTCCGTCTGCAGGTTCTTGAGACTGCGCTCAACAAACGTTCTGAGATTCTCGTAGGTGTATCCATCCGCTGCATGTGGTGACAGACGACGACCAGCCTTGGTTGCGACAACAATGTCCTCGCCGCGCTCCTTTTTCAGCTCTGCAATCAGCCTTTCACTGCGTCCGTCGCCGTAAACATCGGCCGTATCGATGAAGTTGACCCCCATATCTACGGCTTGGCGCAGCGCATCCAAGCTGGCGTCATCTTGAACCTTACCCCAAGATCCACCAATGGCCCATGCTCCAAAGCTAATTTCGCTGATGGAAAAACCTGTGCGGCCCAATTGTCGATAATGCATAGATTGTGCACCCCTTTCGGAACTCATTACCCATACACTTCCGCAGGGATTTCCTTTTTCCTGCCGCGGTCAGTTCACCGTGAAATGCAGCGAGTCAAAGGAATTCCTCAGTTTCTGCCGAAAGTCCAGGCAAGATCCATATTCCTCCCGCAAGAAGGGGTGTCAATATGCAGTGGAACAATGCTCTCGCGAACAAATCGTTTCGCTTGTTCGATGGTGCCATGGGCAGCGAACTGATGAAACGGGGTCTGAAAGCCGGTGGTCCTGTGAATCGAGAACACAGATCCCTCGTCGAACAGGTTCATCAATCTTACTTGGAAGCTGGCGCCCATGTGATTCTCACCAATACCTTAACAGCCAATCCAATCTACTACTCACAGCACTACAGCTCTGCCAGTTGGCAGGAGGAAAATCTCATCGGCGCCGAACTGGCCTTGGGCGTCTGCGGCCTGCGAGGTACGGTTTTGGGTGATATGGGCCCCACAGGCCAGATGCTGCCGCCGTTTGGTACATTCAGTGAAGAGCAGTTTGTCGAAGCCTACGCTCAACAAGCGGCCATTCTGGCCAAAGCCGGTGTCCACGGGTTCCTCGTGGAGACAATGATGGACGTCCAGGAAGCTGTCTGTGCTATCGAGGGGATTCGATCCGTATCGTCGCTGCCGGTGGTGGCATCCATGGCATATGCAACCACGGCCAAGGGCTGCCGCACCATGATGGGCCATACGGCCAAACAGGCAGTGGAAGCATTGGAGGAAGCTGGAGCTGCCGGCATCGGTGCCAATTGCGGTGATCTGACACCCATCGAAATGGCCTACGTGGCGGCTGCCCTTGATGAACTGACCGACCTGCCCATTCTGGTACAGCCTAATGCCGGCAGGCCTCACGTCCAGGGAGATCATGCCACATATTCCATGGGCCCTCAGGACTTCGCCGAAGGCCTGATGGAGTGCATTCAACAGGGCGCCGTATTTGTTGGTGGGTGCTGTGGCACAACGCCGGACCATATTCGGCGCACCGCTGCGCTCTTGGGCCGCCGCGGCTGACGCCAGGTGGCAGGGAATATCGTTCTTTGAAGTCCACTTCAAAAGGGGCATTGGAACGCTGAACAGAAGCGGCGAAATTCCGTTAGCGGATATTTTCATGACCACAAGCTTCCAAAACTGCTCTGCCACCAAAGTTCTAGAATGGACACCTAACAGGCCCAAGCTAGCGATACTGTGTCCTCCGACTGCAGACCCACCACTGAATGTCCTCTCCCGCTAAGCTCACAGCTACAGCCCAGAGTTAGAGAAGGGGAAGGATTTCCTCGGCATGGGCGTCGGGTTTTACCTTGGGGAACGCCTTAGTGACGAACCCTTCCTCGTCAAGCACAAAGGTTGAACGCAAAATCCCCATATAGGTCTTGCCGTACATCTTCTTCTCACCCCAAGCGCCAAAGGCCTCAGCCACGCTGTGGTCTTCATCGCTCAACAGGTGAAAGGGGAGCTCGAACTTATCTTGAAACTTCTGGTGGGACGTACTGGAATCGGGGCTGATGCCCAGAACCACCGCTCCACGCTCCAAAAAGGCATCGTGGTTGTCACGAAAACTGCAGGCTTCCTTGGTGCAGCCTGGCGTGTCGTCCTTAGGATAAAAATAGACAATAACCTTTTTCCCGGCGAAGTCCTTTAAAGCAACGGACTCACCGCGACTGTTAGGCAGTGCGAAATCGGGTGCTTTTTGACCTTCTTTTAACATGGAGCGACCTCCTTAGGTTTTCAGTTTACTGGGAAACTTTTCCTGTAGCTTACGCAATTTCGGTGTTATCACCATTTGGCAGTATGGCTGCCTTTGATTCTGGTCATAGTAGTTGTGATGGTACCCCTCCGCCGGATAAAACTTCTCCAAAGGCGCTATTTCCGTTACAATCCGACCATCCCAAAGCTTAGCATCCTCAACCCGCTGAACGGCCTCAGCGGCGGCGGTTTTTTGCTCTTCATCGGCATAAAGGATGACGGAACGATATTGCGTGCCAACGTCCGCTCCCTGCCGATTCAACGTGGTCGGATCATGGGAAACGAAAAACACGTCCAACAGTTCAGCGAGGGTGACGATGTGCGGCTCGTACGTGACCCGCACCACTTCGGCATGACCTGTGCTGCCTGAACAGACCTGTTCATAGGTGGGCTCAGCGACAGAGCCACCGCTATATCCAGGTTCGACGTTCGTAACGCCGTCTAGACGTTGGAATACAGCCTCTGTACACCAAAAACAGCCTCCGCCCAATACGATCTCTGCCAACGGCATCTCCTCCTTGCCAGTATTATACCATGTTTTTTGATAATGTATATCATTATCTTTCCCTTGCTGGGACACGACTTTCATGTTCTTAGGCATGGGCAACCAGGGTGTGGAGGAATCCGCCCCTGCATGTAGAAGTTTCGTATAGGGCGTCGAGCTAGGTGTTTGACGCCGATTTCTGCAAGCGCCAACATTGAGCTGTCTCTCGTTTCGAGCACCCTCACTGTTGGCAGGAAAGGGTATGAGGCCGTGAGGATAGGCGGGGAAACGTTAGTGTTAGGACTGAAGAATCGTATGGAAACAGTTGCCCAGAAGGCTGTCAGCGATGTGTTGGCCGAGTCCGGACACTGCGCCTGCCAGCGCTGCCATGACGATACGATGGCACTGGTTCTGAATCAGCTGCCCTCACGATACTATCGTGCAAGTTCCGACCCTGCTGTGGAAGCTGATGAACTGGAAGCACGGTATCTGCCGCAGGCTCGTTCGCTGGCTGACGAAGCGGCGGTCACAGTGCACAAGGCACCTCGTCACGACACCGACGAATCTTATCAGTTGATGAATTACAGTGTCCAAATTGTCGAGTCCAGTTTTGCGGACATTCTTCCTCTGACAAAGGCCTGTCTGTGTGCTGTCTGCGTTGCAGATATGGTTAGTTATGCCCTGGACCAGTTGGACTGTAAGTATGTCTGCACCACACGGGGCGCTGCCTTCACACAGCTAGAGGAGCTGCGCGCTGAACCTGATCCGCACCGCCTATCGGTGTTTTTCCAAGCCATTGCCTACGTGAACCGCAATCGACGTCACAAACAGGACGTCGAACAGAATCCGATTGCTGAGCAGAATGAGAACCAATCAACACGGCACTAAGTGGTAACCGAAACTACCGGATTGGGATGATACTCTTGAGTTCAATTCATAAGTTTTACATCATTACGTTCCTATATTGGTTCTCCCTTTATACGTACATGCCCATCCTTTCGCCCTATGTGGAGTACCTCGGCGGCTCCTTGACCATGGTTGGCCTTGTTGTGGGTTCCTACGGTCTCGTGCAGTTGTTCGCCCGCATTCCGTTGGGTATCACGTCGGACCTCCTTCGCAACCGCAGGTTCTTCATTGGCTTGGGCATGGCGCTGGGAGCTCTCTCGGCAGTGGGCATGGGATTGGCCAACTCCGCTGGAACTGTTCTTGTTTTTCGCTCTGTTGCTGGTGGTTCTGCCAGTGCCTGGGTGGCCTTTACGGTACTGTTTTCCAGTTACTTTCCCCCAGAACAAGCCCCGAAAGCGATGGGCCTCATCGTCTTTCTGACATCGTTAGGTCAGATGACGGCGGCCACAATGGGTGGGTTCGTTGCCGACATTTGGGGCTGGCAGGCACCGTTTTTCTTAGGTGCAGCCGGCGGTTTGCTGGGTTGGGCCCTTGTCCCCACGATTAAGGAGTCCAAAAAGGCCGCGGGACCTCGCGTCCAGCTATCAGCGTTATTATCGGTTGGCAAGGAGCCGTTGGTGTTGGTGGTGTCGTTTCTAGCCGTGTTGATGCAGTGGCTGACCTTCTCCACGGTGTTCGGATTTACGCCCAGCTATGCTGTGAGCCTAGGCGCCAGCAACAGCCAGTTGAGTATTCTGGCGTTGGCCTCTTCACTGCCAGCGGCCCTTTCCGCTCTGCGCAGTGGTCACTGGGCGGAGAGATTCGGCGAACGAACGGTGTTGGCCGTTGGTTTTGCCCTCTTTGCACTGGGGACGTTTCTCATACCCCGCTCTGACACAGTGCTCATTTTATACGTGACCCAGGCCTTGGGGGCAGCTGGGCGCGGAGTTCTGCTTCCGCTTTTGATGGGTCTGAGTATCCGAGACATCGATGGACCGCGCCGAGCCACGGCCATGGGTTTTTTCCAGTCCATTTATGCACTGGGCATGTTTGCTGGTCCAGCGCTGACGGGTGTTATTAGTGAAGCTGTGGGTCTGCGCCGGGGCTTTGATATCGTTGGGTTTATCGGCGCCGCGGCAGCCGTCATGGCGATGTTTTTGATCGCCAAGGCACAGAAGAAGCCAAACTCGGCCTGACCGTGGTGGTGCCAACAGCCCGGATATCTGGGGGCACATCGGAAAACTAGTGCAGGAATCTTACTTAGGAGGCGATCAAGTATGACAGAGTCTGTTGTTTGGAAAGCCACCGATCCCGCGACAGGGGAGGTTTTTGCCGAAATCGAAGGCACGCCCGTGGAGCAGGTGCCCACGGTGTACCAACAAGCCCATCAATCCTTTCATGCTTGGTCCACACTGTCCTTGGATGCCAGAGTCAGTTATCTGAAGAAGCTGCGGGTCCATCTGTCTTCCCATCTTGATGAGGCGGTTCTGGCCATTCAGCGAAGTACGGGAAAGGTTCCCACTGAGGCATTGACCAATGAAGTGCTGCCGGTGCTGCATATGCTGGGATATATCGAAAAGAACGCCCGTAAAGTGCTGGGCAGTCAACCGAAGCCTACGCCTTTTTTCCTTCAGGGAAAGACCTCGCATGTGGAATACCTGGCAAGGGGTACTGTGTTGGTCATCTCGCCTAACAATTACCCCTTCCATTTGGCCATGATTCCGGTGATAAGCGCATTGGCCGCTGGTAATACCGTTGTTCTAAAAACCTCAGAAACAGTTCCCTACATGGGGCGATATATTGAAGAACTGTTTTATCAGGTGGGATTCCCCGATGATGTCCTGCAAGCCGTGCATGGCGATGGCGAGTTGGGTCAAGCGCTGATTGCGGGCCATCCGGACTACATCTTCTTCACAGGTTCTGATGCCACAGGCCGTAAGATCGCGCAGGCTGCCGCGGAAAAACTGATCCCATGTACCCTGGAATTGGGTGGCAAAGACCCCATGATCGTCTTTGCCGATGCCAACATTCCCCGGGCCGTCAAGGGCGCAGCTTGGGGTGCCTTCACCAACAGCGGCCAGGTTTGCATGTCCGTAGAAAGGCTGTTCGTGCAGGCAGAGATCTTTGATGATTTCGTCGAGCAGTTGGCAGCCTTTACCTCAGGGTTGGTGCAGGGCCGCGACGAAGACGCGGATATTGGGGCTATGACGTCGATGCAGGAAGTGCGTGCCATCGAACGCCTCCTGCAGGATGCGCTGGACAAAGGCGCAACCTTGGTCACAGGACTCCCTCCGGAAGAGTGGAACTTCGATAACGGCCGGTATCTCAAGCCCATGATCCTGACGGACGTGACACTGGACATGGATGTAGTTCACGAAGAGGCCTTTGGCCCGCTGCTGGTGGTCATTCCCTTTGACAACGAGCGGCAAGTGGTGCAGCTGGCCAACCAGTCGCGTTTTGGCTTGAATGCTAGTGTTTGGAGCAGTGACTTGGAAAAGGCGCAACGGATAGCGTCCCGCTTGGTCTGCGGCGGGGTCTTGGTCAATGACGTGATCCTCACCGTAGCTAACCCGAACCTGCCTTTTGGCGGCACCAAGGACAGCGGGATTGGTCGCTACCAAGCCGAGATCGGTCTGCGCACTTTTTGCCATGAAAAGGCTGTCATGGTGGATCGAGGCCGACGCCCCCGGGAGGTCTCATGGTTCCCGTACAGAGGCAAATACAGCAGCTTTAAGCGGCTAAGCCATTCTTTGTTCGGCAAATTTAGGAACTGGCCTTCGTTGTTGGCCGCCTACCTAAAGCTGCGATGATCTTGTCGTGGTAGCCATAGAAAACGACCTCCCCAGGGGAGGTCGTTTTTGCGCGGTTATTGGATGGGGTCCAACGCTTCACTGCGGCCGAACTCTAGCTTAGGGCCCTTGTTGGGCGCTGCCCAATGGACGGCATTGGTAATCACAGTCTGTACTTCCTCCTGGAAAAACGTGGGGAACGTTTCATGACCAGGTCGAAAATAGAAGATTTTTCCTTGATTGCGGCGATAACAGCAGCCACTGCGAACTACATTGCCGCCAGCGAACCAGCTGATGAAGACAATCTCATCGGGAGCCGGGATGTCAAAGCGTTCGCCATACATTTCTTCCAGCGGTATTTCGAAGTAATCCTTGGGCAGCCCGGCCGCGATGGGATGGCTGGGTTCCACGACCCACACTCGTTCCTTTTCCCCTTCCGCCCGCCATTTGAGATCGCAGGTGGTACCCATCAGGCGTCTAAACACTTTCGAAAAGTGTGCTGAGTGCAGGGCGATTAAACCCATGCCGTCCCAAACACGCTTCGCAACCTTCTCCACAACGGCATCTTCCACGTCTCTGTGTGCCATGTGACCCCACCAAATCAGCACATCCGTTGCGTTGAGAACTTCATCGGTCAAGCCGTGTTCCGGCTCGTCCAGTGTCGCTGTGGCTACTTCCAGCTCAGCATCCTTTCCCAAGAACTCAGCGATCGTTTCGTGGATGCCTTGGGGATACACATCAGCCACTTCTTGGTGAAGCTTTTCATGACGATACTCATTCCAAACAGTTACGCGTACTTTAGTCATGTATTTGCCCTCCCGTAATTATGTCGAACCTCCGGCCATCGGGACTCAAGGCCTCGCACGGCGCGGAGGACGCGGACCATAGAACTGATAATAATCCACCCGCAAGCTGCCATTGTAGAGCTTCCGCTTTTTGCTGGCTCTACGCCCAAACCACGTTTCGAACTTCGGATGCGATGTCAGAACGTAAAATGACCATGTATCCAGCGATTGCAGAACCTGCCCCAACTCCTTGTAGAGGCGGCTGGCTTCTTGGGCCTCTCCCAGCCGCTCACCGTACGGTGGGTTAGTGATCACCTTGCCGTAACGCCTGCTGCTGCGAAGATCTTCCATTTTTAGGGTTTGAAAATGCACCGTGTCCGCAACCCCAGCTTTCTCCGCATTGCGTCGCGCTACTTTGATCACGCCATCGTCGGCATCGGTACCGATAATGTCTAGGGGACGCTTGGGCTCGGCCAGTTCTTCGGCCTCTTGGCGGGCCTGCTTAACGATGGAAGCTGGCACCCAAGACCACTGTTCGCAGGCGAAGGACCGACTGAGTCCTGGAGCCATGCGCCGGCCGATTAGGGCCGCTTCAATGGGAATGGTTCCGGAACCGCAGAAGGGGTCAACCAATGTGGTATCCGGCTGCCAGCGGGACAGCAGAATCAAGCCTGCCGCCATAGTCTCCCGCAGTGGTGCTTCCCCCACAAGCTGCTTGTAGCCGCGCCTGTGCATGCCAGAACCACTGGCATCCAGCGTTAGGGTGACTCGATCTTTGAGAAGCGCTACCTCGATGCGAAACAGGGGACCGTCTTCGGGGAACCAGTCCAACTTGTACTTCGTCTTGAGGCTTTCCACAATTGCCTTTTTGACGATGGCCTGGCAATCCGAGACGCTGAATAATGTGGATTTGACCGACTTCCCTTCCACGGGAAATTGAGCATTCTTCGGCAGCCACTGCCACCACGGCAGCCGCTTTGCACCCTCAAACAACTCCTCAAAGGTGACCGCATCAAACTCACCGACATTGACGCGAATTCGATCTGCAGTCCGCAGCCAGAGATTAGACCGCACCAAGGCCATGGCATCGCCGCTGTAACAGACCTTGCCATTCTCCACATTTGGCTCATATCCAAGTTCGCGCACTTCCTGTCCAACAACGGACTCCAAACCCGCCGCTGTCATAGCCATGATCTGTAGTTCTTCCATAAACTCACCTTTTTCCTTCTCGAGGTTTTCCTTCCCCATGTTAGCTTCGCCATGAATCGGGCAAACCCTGTCAATCCGAGGCTGCCGAGCGCACAAAAACCCCATACACAGGCAGGGTGCGGAGCGAAGTCCGGTTGTTGCCATTCCTCTCCGAAGCATCGGTGCCAAATCCAACCGACATGGTGCATGGAATGAACGGGCAGAACCGTGACAGGTTAAGGATCTCTGGTGAATCCCATATGGCGGCAGACAGCGGTGCCTGCAAACTTCGTTCCCGGCCTCCGCAGCCGAGAGCTCACTGGATCCAACCAGGAACAAAACCACGGCAGGCAACCGCGGAGCGTTGAATTGGACTTCAAGAAGGAATATCTATGATCTCTGTCTAATATAGTAACCGTAGGCAGTGAAAGGGGGCTGTACCATCGATGAAGTTGGTCATTGCTGTTGTTGAAGACGACGATACGCCAGCATTGGTGGAAGAACTTACCGAAAACAAATTCCAAGCAACAAAGTTGGCCAGTACAGGCGGATTTTTGATGCAAGGCAACACCACACTGCTCATGGGTGTAGATGATGGCCGGATCGAGGACGTCCTCGACGTAATTCGAGGCACCTGCGTCCGTCGTAAAAAGTTATTACCCCACACCACATCCGAACTGCCCAGTGCAATCAACCTGCCCATCGAGGTTGAGGCTGGCGGTGCTATCGTTTTTGTTGTTGCCATTGAAGAATTCTTCAAACTTTGACAAGCGGTAGCTACTCCACCATACGCTATGCATATTGCCCAATCCTGCGGGATTGGGCATTTCTATGTCCACGGCAGGCTTTGCCAGTGCTGTTTCAAGGAGATTGTGCCACCCGGAGCGGTCTGCGCAGGCCGCTTGCCCATAGACACCTTCTCACCCTTCTTGGGCCGCTAAGCGGGGTAGTGGTCTATGACAGTATCGCCACCGCCAGCACAATGGCGTTGGACACCGCATGGGCGATGATTGGATGCAGAAGATTCTTGGTCCGCAACAACAACCAACCGAGGAAGAGCCCGGCCAAGAAGATCGGCACGAACTGAAACAGGTAACGGTGCATCAGCGCGAATAACAGGGCTGAGACAAATAGGGATCCATGGACTGAAAGCTTCGTCTCCAGCAGCTTTAACAGAAAACCTCGGAAGAACAGTTCCTCACTAACTGCCGCGCCCACCACAGTGAAAAGAAACAACGGTATCCAGCTATTGGCACGGGCATGCGCAACCAATGTTTCCACGGTCTGCCGTTCCACAGCCAGTCGCTGCACCACATCGTCAAACCCCATAACGATGGATAACGCACCCACTACGGTGGCCATACTGAGCGTCATGATGGCAAACAATCCAATGCCTGCAGCCACTCCCCAAAGGACTTGCACCCGCGTTAACTTCAGGTATTTGGGAGCCACAGAGCGGCTTCCCAAATAACCTCCAAAGATCAGCAGCAATTGCTGCAGAGCCAAAACGATGTACACGTCCGGCGGCTCGGCAGGTAGCACCATGGCAACTGCACCAAGCATCAGCAGACCAGCTAACGTCATGATCAGGTATTTTGCCGGATCCAAAGCATCCTCTCCAATCAAGAACCCAGTCGACTGTAGACAACTGGGTTCTTTCTGAACAATTATCCTCGATTACAGAAAACAAACGCTGGCATAGGCGCCCGCAATTATTTACTCATACCACCGTAGTTCGGAGCTTCATTGGTAATTTGCACATTATGGGGATGGCTCTCCTGATAACCAGCAGCGGTAATTCTGACAAACTGGCTGTTGTTACGCAACTCATCAATGTTAGCCGCGCCAACATAACCCATCCCAGCTCGCAGTCCGCCAACCAGCTGGTACACTGTCTCGGCCAGAGTACCCTTGAACGGAACACGACCTTCAATACCTTCGGGAACAAGTTTCTTCCCTTCTTCTTGGAAGTAACGGTCTTTGCTCCCCGCCTTCATAGCACCGAGAGATCCCATGCCTCGATAGACTTTGTAACTGCGCCCTTGATACAACTCGATCTCGCCAGGACTTTCCTCGGTTCCAGCTAAGATGCTGCCCAGCATAACCACGCTGCCGCCGGCTGCAATGGCTTTAACGATATCGCCCGAATATCGAATACCGCCATCAGCGATCACAGGGACATCGTGCTTGGCGGCCACCTGGGCGCAATCCCAGACCGCGGTGAGCTGTGGCACGCCTACCCCTGCTACCACTCTTGTTGTGCAGATGGAACCGGGGCCAATTCCCACCTTGACAGCATCAGCTCCAGCCTCCACCAACGCTTCTGTAGCTGCGGCTGTGGCAATGTTTCCGGCAATGATATCCACTTGATCATTATACCGCTGCTTGAGCTCGCGGGTCCGTTCCACCACACCGCGGGAGTGGCCATGGGCTGTATCCAAAACAAGGATATCCACACCGGCCGCCACCAAGGCTTCCGACCGATCCCACACGTCGCTTCCTACCCCAATGGCAGCTGCGATCAGCAGTCGGCCCTGCGAATCCTTGGCAGCGTTAGGATATTTCTTGACCTTATCGATATCTTTGATGGTAATGAGGCCCTTGAGTATGTTGTTTTCGTCCACCAATGGCAGCTTTTCGATGCGGTATTTGTGAAGAATGCGTTTGGCATCGTCCAATGTTGTCCCGACCGGTGCTGTAACCAAATTGTCCTTGGTCATAACATCCCGTATGGGCTGATCAAAATTCTCCTCGAACACCAAGTCTCGATTGGTCAGGATACCAACCAAATGCCCGCCATCGTCGGTGATGGGCACACCTGAAATATGATAACGCTCCATTAAGGCCAGTGCGTCCTGAATGCAATGTTCGGGTGAAAGGAAGATCGGATCAACGATAATCCCACTTTCAGAACGTTTGACTTTGTCTACCTCTCCCGCTTGTTCTTCGATGGTCAGGTTTTTGTGGATGACCCCGAGACCGCCTTCCCTAGCCATGGCGATGGCCAAGCGCGCTTCTGTGACCGTATCCATGCCAGCACTGAGAAAAGGTACGTTCAGCGATACTCGCCGCGTGACTCGACTTTTCAGCTCAACTTGGGACGGCAGAACTTCTGACGCAGCGGGAAGCAGCAGCACATCATCGAACGTCAAGCCTTCCTTGCCAAACTTCTGCTCAAACTCCATTGAAATCCCCCTTTTGGTTATTCACCGGACACATTAGCTTGTATTAGCATATTCTATCATATTTCCCTGAGAAAACAAACAGCATGAGTCAAAACCAATTCAGAACCAGGGGTGCCGCGCAGAGCATGCAAAGGCCCGTACAAAGAAACCGCCAGACGGATCTTGCTGTACTACCAGCTTGCTTTATCGGTCAGAAAAAGTAACCCAACAATGCAGGGAAATGCGCCCCCAATTGAGAATAACCAACGTGGGTGAAAAATACCGCAATAGGCGCCTTGGGCGTCATGTTATAGGAGGTAATTACAGCATGGAAATTCGCAAGGTAGCCGTTCTAGGCTCCGGGCGTCTCGGGCGTGGGATTGCCGAAAACACAGCGAGCAAGGGATACGATGTGATTCTGCTTTCCCAGGGTGCCGGCAGCCAAGATGCTCCCCGCAAGATTGAGGCCAGTCTCGATAGAAAACTGGCCAAATGGTCCATCACCGAGGCAGAGAAACGGGTCATTCTTAGCCGGATTTCGTACACATCCGATCTCAAGGAATTAAAGCAGGCTGACCTGGTTGTCGAGGCGACCATCGATCACTTTTACACAAAACAGGAGCTGCTGCGGACAGCTGACCGACTGTGCCGGCCGGAGGTGGTTTTCATCTCCACCAGTGCCACGCTGGATGTCTCAGAGTTGTCCCAAGGTATCTCCCGCTCGCAGTCCTTGGTCGGTCTGCATTTTATCCCCCCAGTGCCACAGATCCCCGTTGTCGAGCTGACGCGAGGTTTTGAAACATCCGATGCAGCAGTGGATGTGGCCGTGAAGTTCGCCAAGCGTCTGGGAAAGAGCGTCATCGGCATCGAGGAATCGGCTGGTCTAGTCAATCCTCGCAGCTTAGTAACCTTAGTGAATGAAGCCGCCTATATGATCGACGAAGGTGTGGCTGACGCCATCAAGGTTGAAGCCATCATCAAGCAATCGTGGGGCATGGCCCAAGGACCTTTGGAGATGGCTGACCGTTTGGGTTTGGAGCTGATCCTCAATTGGATGGAACAGCTGCAGGAAAACCTCGGACCACGATTCGCCCCTTGCCCGCTGATTCGGAGATACGTCCGTCAAGGCCGCCTGGGTGTCAAGACGGGTCAAGGATTCCTGGCCTATAACAAAGACGGGTTTGCCAAAGACGGCTTGGAGGAGGAATAATCTTGAAAATCTTTGTACTCAATTGCGGCTCATCCTCAGTGAAGTATAAACTGTACGATATGCGGGATGAAACGGTTCTGGCCGACGGCCGTGTGGAACGTGTCGGCCAGGATAATGCTATCGTAACACATCAATCGAAGGGCAAGCAGAAGATCTCCAAGACCATGCCCGTTCTTGAACACACCGTTGCTATCCAGGAAAGTTTGGCACTGTTGACCGATGAAGAACATGGAATTCTCAAGAGTGCCGACGAGATCGCCGCGGTGGGACATCGCGTAGTGCATGGCGGTGAGTCGTTCTCCGATTCCGTGCTCGTTGACGAATCAGTCAAGGACACCTTGCAATCGCTGGTGGACTTGGCACCATTGCACAACCCAGCGAACATTTCTGGAATCCGGGCATCGGAGAAGCTAATGCCGGGAACCCCACAAGTGGCAGTTTTCGACACAGCCTTTCACTCGTCGATGCCCAAACACGCGTACCTCTATGCCATTCCTTACGTTCTGTACCAGCGCCACAAAGTGCGTCGCTACGGATTTCACGGAACATCACACAAGTATGTAGCAGGGCGAGCAGCCAGCATGATGGGAAAAGAGCTAAAGGACATCAAGGTCATTTCTTGTCATCTCGGTAATGGGGCCAGCCTGGCAGCCATTGATCGCGGCCAGTCCGTTGATACCAGCATGGGCTTTACACCCCTTGAGGGCCTGATGATGGGAACCCGAAGTGGTGACATAGACCCTGGAGCCATCTTCTATCTCATGGAAAAAGAAGAGTTGGAGATATCCGATGTGAATTCCATGCTTAACAAGCATTCTGGATTGCATGGCATGGCTGGGCTCAGCGACATGAGGGACATTGAAGCCGGAATTGAAGATGGTGATAATCTGTGCAAGATCGCTTACGATCTGTACGAGTACCGCATTCGCAAGTACATTGGGGCCTACATGGCTGCCATGGATGGCGTAGATGCTATCGTCTTTACAGCCGGAATTGGTGAAAACACCCCAAGCCTCCGCACGGCCATAGCTAAGCGTTTGTCGTTCCTTAACATCGGAATCGACGAGGATGCCAACAACCAACGGGGCAAGGAAATTGAGATCTCGACACCTGGCTCCCAGGTCAAAGTATTCGTGATTCCCACCGATGAAGAGGTTATGATTGCTCGCGATACCGCAGCTTTGATATAAGTTGATCATCTTGAGAGCAGCGGAGCGCGCAGAAGCACTGCCCATGGGCAGTGCTTTTTGTCCCCTGTATGTCTGCTAACGCATGAATCGATGTTGGCCAATGGTCACCGCTGCTGGCCGGGCATGCATGAATCGGTCACTAGATTGCCGAGGATTGAAGAAGAACAATGAACCTTTGCTGGGATCGTGTCCATTGAGAGCCTCCAGAGCGGCTCGGTATGCCATATCATTGGCCGGCCGATAGAAACTGCCGTTGGCCACAGGCTGGAATGCACGGGGCTGGTACAAGACGCCGCGCAATGTATTCGGAAACTGGGGACTCTTAATCCGATTGAGGATCACCGCACCCACAGCCACCTGACCGAGATAGGGCTCGCCACGGGCCTCGGCATGGATCATCTGTGCCAGCCACTGAACTTCGCCATTGGTCAGGCTGATGCCCGCTGGATAGTGCTGCAAGGTTCGAGTAGGGACGAGAATTACCTGGCCCGGTTGGATAGCGGCACCATTGAGATTGTTGATGCGCTTCAGTTCACTGACCGTTGTATCATACGTTCTGGCTATCCAATACAACGTATCTCCCCGCTCGACGCGATAATGGCCAACCTCTTGAGCAACCTGGCTCTTCGCTTCGACTTGCTCACTACTGGATCGACGCCGCTCTTCGATTACACCCATCAGATCCCCAAACACGTCTGCGGCTTGACGCAGATCGACTTCCGCATAGTGACTGGCTTCCACGGTACGAGTCGTTGGCAGCTGTGAAGCTACCACCGTGTTCTCAGCCTCGAACTCCTCCACTACAACTGGCTCATCGGAACGCCCCTGAAGATCCGGCGTGAACAGAACCGGTAAGGATACAGCGAACACAACGAGGATCACCAGGCCTATGCGGAAGGATGGACCCATGCTTTGGTAGTGCATAAGCTCACCTTCCTTGTGACGAATAATTAATAGGGTTAAAAACAGCGAGTATTAGGATTATATAAGGTATCGAGACTTTTGTCAAATCCCGTCCTGACCGCTTTAAGGCCATTGGCGGCAGATTAAGCTTGGAACGTTGAGCGCTCGACTTAACCCTCGAAAAATGCCATCCTAGCATTCTTTCTTCGGGTTAGGGGCTGCAAGCCTTACTTAGGCATAGCCTTGCTCAACCAGCCTCAGTCTGTGTGTAGACTACGATACACGTGAATGATATAGGCACTTCGGGGTGCTTCTCCAGCTCCGAACTCTGCGGTTAGTGGTTAAACAGGACGGTGTCGAGATAACGGACAGTGCTGCTAGCAA
>PWMW01000235.1 GCA_003559095.1 Clostridiales bacterium
AAAAGGCACGGAATTCGGATGAAACAAACCTTTGAAGAAACCCATTAAAAGGGAGTTCCCACAAATTCCTTCATCCGTGGAACTTACTTTTTCAAACCGGAACTTACTTTTTCAAGTGACCGCACCAAGGTATGCTTTGCCGGATGCCTGGGCTATTGGGCAGCGCTTTCAGCCGCGTTCTTGAAGTGTGTCCACTCCTGCTTTGCTTTCTGCAGTTTCAGCGGCTCCGTCAAAAGGTCAAAGGTTGTACCGGCCAGGGCTTTGGCGGCCAGCACGGTGGTGGCCAGTCCCTGGGGTGTCAGGCAGGCGGCGGCGAACTCGGTGGTATGGCCCACCAGCCCTTGCCCCACCGCCAGGTATGGATGCAGGCTTGGGACCACTTGGGACACATTGCCCATGTCCGAAGAACCTTTCCCGTCGCGCTGCTCGATCCAGTGGGTGACGCCCAAGGCCTGCAGATTGTCGGCCCAGGCTGTGGCCAGGGCTGCGTTGGGCACCATGTTGTCGTTGGAGTATTCAAAGTTAGTCCACTGTACCTCCGTGCCTGTCATTAAGGCGGCGCCGCGAGCAATGTTCAATACTTTGGCCACCACGTTGTCCAGATAGTCCCGGCGGGGTGCCCGCACATAGAACTGCGCCACGGCCCGATCAGGGATGATGTTGGCGGCTTTGCCGCCTTCTGTGATCACGCCATGGATGCGGACATTGTCTTTGACCATTTGGCGCAGGGCATTGACGCCGTTGAACAGTTGAATGACCCCGTCTAAGGCATTAATTCCCTTTTCCGGCGAACCGGCGGCATGGGATGTGCGGCCCTTAAAGGTGAACTCGAAGGCATCAAGAGCATTGGAGGTACTCATAATAATGTTCTCACTGGACGGATGGAACATCATAGCAGCATCAATACCGTCTAAGGCCCCTTCTTTGACCAGAATGGTCTTACCGCCGCCGGTCTCTTCGCCGGGAGCGCCCAGGACCGTCACCGTTCCACCAATAGCTTCTACGGCCTGCCCTAAACCCAACGCCGCGCCCACACTGGCTGCGCCAATCAAATTGTGCCCACAGGCATGGCCGATTTCGGGCAGGGCGTCATATTCGCACAGCAGTGCAATATTAGGGCGACCGCTGCCCTTCACGGCGCGGAAGGCCGTGGGCAGAGAACCGACGCCCAAGGTCACCTCATAACCGGCATCCTTGAGAATGGAGGCCAGCAGCTTGCTGGCGTTAAACTCGGCGAAGCCCAACTCGGGGTTTTGTCCGATGGTTTCGGCGGCGCTGTGGATCACAGCGGCATGTTCGTCAATGTACTGCCAAATTTGCTCTTTTATCATTGTAGTTCATCCTTCCCCAGTGGCATGTGCATCATTGCCATTTGTCCGATCCTTTGCACGATCGTTTATGCTTCCTGAACCAATTCCATAACCAGCGCCGCCCACTGCCAAAGGCGCTGCGGCTCGTAGTTCACAGTGCTGATGTCTTTGAGAATGAACTCCAAAGGACAGCCATGACGCTTGGCTGTGGCCATGGTGGCGCGGATGTCTTCCGCCACCACCTCGGGTTCCCAGCGGGGAGCAGCCAAAAACGCCGGATTCGGCTTACGGGAGAACACGAACTGCGAGCCGATGCCAGCGGCACCCCGTTCTTGATCCACCCAGGGGCTCATGGATATCTTGCGCAGGTTCGGAATATCCTTGATCAGATCCAGTTTGCCATCCAGGGGTTCACAACATCCATAATACACCAAACCCGAGCGGGCGTAAAATTCCCGGGCATAGTCCAATTCAAACTCCTTGTGCATGGCCGGCGAGACACTGGCGAAGATCTGAGCCATGCCGTGGGTCCAGAGATCCTTGAGGCGGGGTTTAGCCGGATCGTAGCCCGGAGCGGGCAGTTCCGTGCTGTGGGCTCCAGAGCAGTGTGTGGTCAGCTGCGACTTGGGCAGCAGCCCCTGAGCTTCCAGCTGGTCCACCATGGACAGCAAGGCCTTGGTCAAACGCTCCATGATAGCATGGATAAAGTCGGGTCGCACCGCCAAATCCAGCAGAACGTTCTGGGCCCCCCGCCACTCCACAATGCGGTCCCAGAGGGCAAAGTTGGGCAGCTTTCCTTGGGAGCGCAGCAACAGAACTCCATCAAAGATCCGGTGGGCTTGTTCTAGATCCCGCTCGGTGGCCTCTGCATCCACCCGGATCTGCGGCATGCGAATTTTTTCCAGATCCCCTTCGTCCTGCAGCTGGTCATGGTAGAAGTGGCCTTTAACATCGTTGCGGGCATCTTTGACAGCCACCGTTTCTTGGGCTGTAATTCCGTAGTCCATCCCCAAGATATGGATGGGTATATCCAGGTAAGGCTCCACCACCATATCCACGGGCATGTGTTTCCACTTGTAGAGAATCTGCCGCAGCTCCCACTCCAGCTGGCGGCAGAAGGGATCTTCGCACTGCAGCACCAGTTCTCCATCCACATCCATTTCGTGCCACGGAATTTGATCAATCAACACCATGGGCCGCTGGGGCTGCAGGCGGTTCAGATCCTGCCAGCGGGCGATGGTTTCCTGCTGCTGGGGCTGCTCACTGATCGCCCGTACCTGGCTGCCGAGGCTGCGCAGAACGGACATTTCCCGTGCATTGGCCATGCGATTACCTCCTTCGATGGTGCCTCTGGGTGGCCGACACTTCGCTTTCTATTCCATTTACGCCACGAAGCCGGTAATGACCTGGGCGGTGACGGCAGCGATGGCCTTGGCCGTCTCCACTCCCAGGGATGGTGCGGTGGGCAGTGTCAGGACTCGGCTGGCGATGTCTTCACTTTTGGGACAGGGCTCGACATCTAGGTGTTGAAAGACGGGACTGTGGTATAGGGGCTTCGGATAGGCGATACCGATGGGCACGCCCTGTTCCCGGAGGGCCTCAGCCACTTCCTGGCGGCGCGGCGCCAAGGCTGCAGGCAGCAGGAATGAGTAGACATGATACACATGCTGCCCGTAGGACATTGGTGCTGGTAGAACCAGCGGCAGCGAACCCAAACCTTCCCGATACGCGGCGGCAATGGCTGCGCGCCTGGCGTTAAACTGTTCTAATTTTTGCAGCTGAGCCCGGCCGATGGCCGCCTGCAGAGCTGTCATCCGATAGTTGTATCCCACCCTGGCAATGTGCCCCCAGGTCTGTTCCCCCTGCTGCCGTACCTGGCGGCAGATAGCGGCCAGATCTGGGTCGTAGGTGGTGACCATGCCGCCCTCACCGGTGGTCATGTTCTTCGACTCTTGAAAACTAAAGGCCGTCAGTGGTGCAATACTGCCGAGTTTTTTACCCTGGTACGTAGCACCGTGCGACTGGCAGGCATCGTCCACCAAGGCCAGTCCGTGTTTGGCCGCCAAATGCTGCAGGGGCTCCCAATCTGCAGCCTGTCCGAAAAGATCCACGGCCAAGATGGCCTTGGTATTAGGGGTGATGCGCTGCTCCACACTGTCCGGATCCAAGCAAAACGACGCGGGATCAATATCTGCAAACACCGGTACAGCATGCTGATGCAGCACAGGGCCCACCGTGCCAATGAAGGTAAAGGCAGGAACGATCACTTCCTGGCCAGCTGTAACACCGGCGGCGATTAAGGCCGTATG
Source organism: Clostridiales bacterium (assembly GCA_003559095.1). Taxonomy (GTDB): domain Bacteria; phylum Bacillota; class Limnochordia; order Darwinibacteriales; family B1SED10-159; genus SLOZ01. The sequence continues at coordinate 3,620 of PWMW01000235.1, forward strand.
AACAGCGGCCGTTCCCGAATGCACAGCCACGGCGTGAGATACACCGATGTAATCAGCAAACTCCTGCTCAAATCTGGCCACCGTCTCCGTGGAGAGCTGCGAGATGGTGCCGGCCCGCAGCAGTTCCAGCACCGCAGCCTCTTCTTCATCACCAAAGAGGGGACGGATGTCAACATTCTCAAGGGCCTGCTTGTCTTGTCCTTCAGCAAACAATGTCATGAACTACCTGCCGCAAGCCCTCGCATCAAGGCCCCGGCAGTTTCACCACCTTTCGCAAATGTTCCCTGCCTCAGTATACGTTCCCAACCACATCAGCGCAGCTGCCCTGCCACGGCTTGGTGCAGCAGGCCGTTGCTGGCCAAAACACTGGTGGACTGCAGAGTGTAGGCAGCCCCATCAGCATCGCTGACGCGGCCACCAGCCTCTTCCACAATCAAGGTTCCCGCCGCCAGATCCCATGGATTCATGTACCGCTCCCAATAGGCGTCAAGAGCGCCGCTGGCCACCATGCACAGATCCAGGGCCGCCGAACCCGTGCGGCGCACTCCCTGGGTCTGCAGGGTCAAGCGCTCAAAGGCGGCCATATTGGTGTCGCTATCTTCTTGGATAGTGTAAGAAAAGCCCGTGACCAAGAGGCTCTGTTCCAAAGACGGCGTCACGGATACCTGCAGCGGCACCTCATCGCACCACGCCCCTTCACCCCGCACAGCCCAATAGCAGCGTCCGCTGGCATCAGCCACGGCGCCCACCTGCACCTGGCCATCCTCGGCCCAGGCGATGGAGACAGACCAGTAGGGAAAACCATGGGCGAAGTTCGTGGTGCCATCCAGGGGATCCACAATCCACTGGGCCCTGCTGTCCGAGGACCCAAGATGGCCGGCTTCTTCGGCGAGAATACCGTGCTCGGGATAGCCCGAGCGCACCTGCTGCAGAATGTAGGTTTCTGCGGCCCGATCAGCGGTGGTCACCAGGTCAATGCGGCCCTTGTGCTGGACATCCATAGTTGACTCCGCTGTGCGGCGGATCAATGCTGCTGCTTCCACGGCCGTGGCCCGGGCTAACTGCGCTATATCTGCATACTTCATATTACCAACCCTTCTCTTGAAAAAATACCTGGGCAACATCCCGTTCCGGACCCTGGAGAGGAATGGCCTCCGTCACCTGCCACAGGCGGCGCCGATCATAGGGTACGCGGTGCATGACCGGCTGGCCTTCCGTGATCACGATGCCGTGGGCGGTCTTGTCCGGATCGTCAGGCCGCCGATACGAGACACTGCCGGGATTGAGCCACCGCTCAGTTGCACTGAGCCAGTGTACGCCCAAACGGTGCGTGTGCCCGAACAGCAAACAGGACTGCTGTGACGGGTCCTGTGGTGATCCCAACTCCTCATGCCAGAATCGTCGGTATTGGTAGAGGCTCTGCAGCTCATGGTACGTGTAGCGCTCATACATGTGGCTCAGCCCATACCGACATCCATCCCGCTCCATAACGCGGTACCACGGCAGCCCCTCTAGGTAGCGCACGTGGCGCTCCTGCAGTTGACCGGCATTGTGCTCAGCCCAGCTCAGCAGTGCAACATCGCTGCCAGTTTCCTTTCTCCGGTACGCTTTGCATACCTTTTCATCATGATTGCCCCGGACGCAGACGGCCTGCTTCTCCTGCAGCCAGTCAATGACCTCCGCCGGAAAAGGGCCATAATCTACGACATCACCAATGCACCAGATCTCATCGGCACCCTGTACGTTCTGCCAGAGGGCCTCCAACCCGTCAATATTGCTGTGAATATCCGAAATAACCAGCAGCTTCACCGCACATCCACCTTCATGCCGTCATAGGCTAAGGTCAGACCCCAGTCCTGCAAAAGCGGTGCTGCCTCGTCATAGGGCGGCGCGTGGTGGGGCCCCGTATGGGTAATGGCCACCACGCATTGCTCGGCCAGCATACCCCGTTCTTCCATCCAAAGCCGAGCCCGACGGTTGGCATGGAAATTTAGGTGACCCGGCGCACTCACATCGTAGCTGTCGTTGAATCCGAAGGTGCCTTCCATGACCACCAGATCAAAGCAGAACTGCTGCAGGAACTCCTGCGTCTCTGGGAGGAACCACCCGGTGTCCGAAGCATACAGGATTGTTCGTCCCTGGTATTCCAGAATATAGTTGAAGCACTCCTGGTTGGGATCGTGGTTGGCTGGGATGGGTATGAACGCCAACTCCGGCGTTTGGCAGCGTTCCCACGGAAAGACCTGTTCCACGGACAAATGGTAGTCGGCGAAGTCCCCGTCCAAAAGCTGTTCCACCGATTGGCAGACCGCGGCATT
>PWMW01000048.1 GCA_003559095.1 Clostridiales bacterium
GGTGCTATCCCCATCCCCATCTTAGTTGCCAACCACATGCGCAACGTACCCACGGGCGAAGAACTGGCTTCAGGCGGCTTTGTTCGTCCTTGGATTATGGTCTATCCGGCCATAACCATGCCCGCCCAATATTGGATGGCCAAGTAATGAACCCTCGCGCCACTGCATGACACACAAGAGCGTGCCTTTCTCCTCTGCGGCGAAGGGCACGCTCTTTGTTTTCCTTGGAGCCCAAAGCAAAGAACTCTCCCCGAGGGAGAGTTCTTCTGGTTATGCAGCCTGGTCATTCCAGTTCCAGTGTTCGTCGCTCTGCGGCTCAACTCAGCTTTTCAGCATGTCAAATACTTGGTTGGCGTCTTTATCACCGCGTCCTGACAGATTGATAATAATGATCTCACTGTCTTTAAGGGTAGGCGCCAGTTTCATGGCCTCAGCCACAGCATGGGCACTTTCCAGAGCAGGAATAATGCCCTCGGTTTTGGATAGTTCTTGGAATGCAGCCAACGCTTCTTGGTCCTTCACCGACGTGTACGAAGCCCGGCCTGAAGCATGGTAGAAACTGTGTTCCGGACCTACCCCGGGATAATCCAAACCAGCCGCAATGGAGTGCGTCGGCGACGGATCACCCTGCCCGTCCACCACCGTATAACAGCGGAAGCCGTGCAGCACAGCGGGCACACCATAGTTGATGGGTGCAGCATTTTCCCCTAGAGAACTGCCCCGTCCGCCAGGTTCCACTCCAATCATCTTCACCGATGGATCGTTGTAGAACGGAGCGAACAGGCCGATGGCATTGCTGCCGCCGCCCACGCAGGCCATGACATAATCAGGAAGCCTGCCTTCCATCTCCAGAATTTGCTCCCTAGCCTCGCGGCCAATGACGCTCTGGAAATCCCGAACAATGGTGGGGAAGGGATGGGGTCCCACAGCCGAGCCCAGCATGTAGTAGGTGTTGTTGTAGTTTTGAATCAAGTCTTCCAATGCTTCGTCCACTGCGTCTTTCAACGTCCGTGTACCGCGGGTGACGGGAACCACCTTCGCGCCCAGAAGCTCCATGCGGAAAACATTCAGCGCCTGCCGGCGGCAGTCCTCTTCACCCATGTAGATCACACAGTCCATATCGAATAAAGCACAGGCTGTGGCAGTGGCCACACCATGCTGGCCAGCACCGGTTTCAGCGATAACCCGCTTCACACCCATGCGCTTCGCCAAGAGTGCCTGACCGAGAACGTTGTTGATCTTGTGGGAACCGGTATGGTTGAGGTCTTCCCTCTTGAGGTAGATCTTGGCCCCGCCAAGTTTCTTGGACAAGGTCGCGGCCAAATATAAAGGACTGGGACGACCCACATAGTCCCGGAGGTAATACTGCAGTTCCGCTACGAAGTCTTTGTCGTCTTTGATTTCCTTATAGAAGTCGGCCAAACGGTCCAAGACAGTTTTCAGTTCATCGGGTACGAACTGTCCTCCGAACTCTCCAAAATATCCTCGTTCGAATTGCTGTGCATTGATGGCGCTCATCTCATCTCTCCTCTTCTCATTTTGATGATCTAAAACTCGTCTGTACCTTTTTCAGACCACAGCTGCACAAAGTCCTTCAACTCAGGGAAGGTGGCGCTGCGCATCTGACGAACATAAAACCCGGAATTGGCAGTTCCCAGCATTAGGGACTGTTCCAGGGATAACCCTAACAGAAGACCCATGCAGAAGCCAGCATTGAAGTTGTCACCGGCGCCTGTGGTCAGGCGGGGCTTGGACGTGTACGGTCCTACGGTGTAGGCATATTCCCCATCCCGCACGGCCGCCGCGGCATGGGTCGGATGCACCATGAGGCACCAGATATCCAGGGCCTCAGCCAACGCCTTGGTAATCTCCTCCAACGACACAGCGGAGGCGGCATCGCTCAGCTGCAGTCCCAGTACCTCAGCCACTTCCGTAGCTTCTTTGCGATTTAGGCCGAGAACCACCCGATAATATGGGCTGAAAGATTCTATGATCTTCATGGCCTCGCGAATATCTTCATTCTTCCGCTTCTCTGGATCGGCCAAGTCCACGAAGAAGAGCGGCTTATCGGAGCCTTCGGCCTTGGGCACCACGTGCTCAATGCCTTCCCAGATCTCATTCATGTAGGGAGTCATGGTCCAGTTCACCGTGGCTACCAAATGGACATTGGCGAACATGTCGGCAATGCCCTCGTCACCCAACATATCGTGGAGATTCTTCCAGTTCACGTCATTGAGAGACATAAGTTTGCCCAGCATCACCTTGCCGTCCCCAAACTCCAGGGCATCGGTATGTCCCGGATCAGCGATGGAAATCACCTTTTGGCACTGTTCCGCAAACTCCTTAAAAACAGGGTTTAACTCCGGATGCCCCAAAGCCCCTATGTACGAGGTCTTAGCACCACAGCCTGCCAGGGCATTGGCCATGATCGGGCCGTTGCCGCCCAGTTTTATTGCTTTTGGCACGAACTCAATATTTGTACTCAATCCGGCCGCCCGCGAGATGCGCTCACCGAACTCGGCAATGGTGCCTAAGCGCTCGTAGGTTTGAAAGTCACTGCGCTTGTCCACCACTTCGATGATCTCGTCCACAAAGCCGTCAAAGCCTACGAGAACGGAGAACTTGTCCGGTGTGGGGCCGTTCTGCAGAGCTTCGTGCAGCTGGCTCAACTTAGTTTGCAGGGAATCAGACATAGAACGATGTTCCTCCTTTATCCAATTGGTTTAGACAGTTTTTGCTTTATTCTCCGCCCACGGCCGTATTCCTGCCAATCTTTGGGGAACTTCTGCCCGAGGCGCTGTTTCCTAGCTGCAGTCCACAACTGAGCAGAATCTGCGGCGATGGCAGCCTTAATCGACCAAGATGACCACTGCATAGCGGGCCAAAAAGTCATAGGCCGCCAAGGCGGCAAAGATCCGCTTAGCATCGTCATCAGCGATCACAAGGTGTGTACCGGCCGGATCTGCCACATCCACGGCCTCGACGATCAACGGCAGCATCAGCGGATACGTGGGATGGGCCGCCACCCGCTCCGATACCGGTGGGGCCAGTTCCGGCCCATAGGCCACCACACCGGTCTCCTGCACAAACTCCATGGATGCAAAGACGCCGCCGTAGACCAACTGCCCCGACTCCGTGAGGATGCGGGGACTCATGCTCCGGCCCGCCGGCAGATGCCGGGCATCGATGACCAGTCCGGTATAGACGGTAGGGTACACTGCCAGTTTGTCTTCCCAGAACTGGCGCACCTCGTCACTGCTGGTGCGGACGCGGCGAATTTCCAGTTCCCGCCAGCGGTACTCCCCAGCATGGGAAGCACGCACCACCATCTGGGTGGAGACCGCCTGCTCGGGCACGGGAATCTGCACCGAGACCACCTGCCAGTCTGTGGGCGACACCAGACCCCGCTCAGTCTGCCGAAACTCAATGACATTCCCGGCCGCATCGAAGCTTTCGGCCCGCAAAATCACCTGTCCGGGACCGGTTACGGCCTGCATGGACAATTGAATTTCGTAGATCACCCCGGGCTCTAATTCTAGTTCCCGTTCAAAACCGCCATCGGGTCCCAGCCGCACCAAAGAACTCACGGCCCCTGCCGCCGACGCCAGCAGGAGAACCAGAAGCAGAGCCAGAACCACACTATATCGCATCATCACCATCACTCCCAAATCCAAACATTGACATGCGGCATTCCGTATAGCCTATTCGCACCACCTGCCCAGAATTCGACGGAGATCCTGCTCCCCTGGGACGAAATCTATGGTAAGATGAGTACGAAGCAGTGCTCACCAAGGTGCCGCCCTCATGCCCGCAGCTTCTAAAACCAGCAGCTGCCGGCCAGCGGCCAAGGAGGAAACATACTATGGAACAGACAATAGAGCCCACGCTCCAGCGCAATTATCCCATGCGTCTGGCAACCTCGTTAGGCGTCGGTGGACCCGCTGATTACTTCTTCCGGCCCCGTTCAGCAGCGGACATCCAGTGGGCCCTGCGCTTTGCCGAAGAACGGCAGCTGCCGCTGACCACCATCGGCTACGGGACCAATCTCTTAGTTCGGGACGGCGGCATCGCCGGCCTCGTAATCCAACTGGCTGACTCCTTTGCCGCGGCTTCTGTGCACGGCAGCACAATCACGGCCACCTGCGGCTGCCTCTACGGATCCGTCAGCAAACTGGCTGCCTACCACAGCCTTTCCGGCTTAGAATATGCCGTGGGCATCCCCGGTGGTCTCGGCGGCGCCCTGTTCATGAATGCCGGCGCTTATGACGGTGAGATTGGCCCCTTGGTCCGAGAAGTTCACTGGGTAACGGCCCATGATAGCGGTGTTTGGCACACTCCCGAGTACACCTATTCCTATCGCTTCAGCCGACTGCAGGAGGCCAACGTCATTGTCACTAAGACCGTCCTGCAGCTGCAGCCCGGCGACCAACGAACCATCTATGCCAAAATGAATGACCTCCAGGAACGCCGGCGCTGCCGCCAGCCGTTGGAGTATCCCAGTGCCGGCAGTACCTTTAAGCGTCCCGAAGGTCATTTTGTCGGTTCCCTCATCGAACAGGCCAATCTCAAGGGCTACAGCATCGGCGGCGCGCAGATCTCCGAAAAGCACTGCGGCTTTATCATCAACCGCGGCGGCGCCACAGCAGGCGATGTTCTTCAGCTCATCGACCACATTCAACAGGTGATCGCCGATCAGTTCGGGGTCGAACTGCAGCCGGAGATACGGATCATCGGCCGCCAGCGGCTTCGCTGATCATGGCCTCATAGCGTTGCTGCAGAGTTCGGGTCAGTGGTCCCGGAACACCGTCGGCGATGACCGCTTCATCCACCTTCACCACGGGCATCACTTCCACCCCGGTGCTGGTAATGAAGACCTCATCCGCAGCCAAAAGCTCTTGACGGCTGAAGTAACTCTGCTCCGCAGGAATGCCTGCGGCCGCGGCCAGCTGCAGCACATAGTTGCGGGTAATCCCAGGTAGAATATGCTCACTGAGAGGCGGTGTCTTTAAGACACCGTCTTTTACAATGAAAAGATTGCTGGAACCGCCTTCAATGACCCCCAACCCTTCCCGTTCGAACAAGGCCTCGCCAGCCCCCTGACGAGCAGCGGCATCTTTGGCCAAAACATTGGGCAGAAGATTCACGGACTTAACGTGGCACATCAGCCAGCGAATATCCTTCGCTATGATAACCTTAATCCCGTTCTCCCAAGAAGCACTGAGATCGGGATAGTCCCGGGTGTACGCCATGAAGTTGGCGGCAACACCATGGGGGAACACATGATTGCGCGGTGCTGTCCCGCGGGTCAACTGCCAGTAAACAATGCCATCCTGCTGCTCATTGCGGCGGATCAGTTCTGTAAACACGGGCCGCAGATTCTCCACGGACCAGTTATGTTCAATAGCAATCAAGTCCGCACCCGTAAGCATGCGCTGCACATGGTCGGCAAAGCCGAACATGGTTCCCCGGTAAATCCGGGCCACTTCATACACACCATCACCGAACTGCGTTCCCCGGTCTTCAAGGGGAAACGCCGCTTCGCTGAATGGCCGAAAATCATCGTTAACAAACGCCCATTGTGGCATGGCAATCAAGCACCCTTTCCTTGGCAAGCGTCGATGGCTGCGCGCAGTTCCACCGCCAACGGCGCATCATATTGGGATATGGATTCAAGATATGCTGGAACATCTCCTGCAAAGGACAAAACTTCTCCAAAATAGGCCAACTCCAGATGCTGGCGCACCTGCTGCAGCCAAGCCGTGGAGTGCTTGACCCGCTGCTCCCCGGCCAGGGCCTGCAGCACATTGAACAGGGCCGCAGCCATTGCATCACGCGACAGCCCCTTGCGGTCAGCCGTCACGGTGTCGGGAGAGAAGACCCCATCGTGAGGCAACTGGCCCGAGGCTAAGATTTCGTCCAACTCAC
>PWMW01000281.1 GCA_003559095.1 Clostridiales bacterium
CCCGTCGCCCGGTTAACATTGATGGCCAACACACCCCGTCGGGTGGGGTGGTCCCTGATAAATATCTGTAATATGTTGATATTTAAATGTCTCTGTGAATTTTTTGTTGATAAAAAGTTCGAACTTCGGTCAGAAGTTTGCGATCAAAAAGAAACGCAATCAGCTAAATATAAGTTGGTTGCGTTTTTTGATTGTTTGAATTGTCCTGCTATTGTCCGGCAATTAAATATAAACCAATGAAGCCTTAACTAAAGTTTCGGAGAATACTTGACATTTTCTTAAATAAATTAGTTCTTGAATCTATTGCTCAGTATTAGGGGTGTCGAACACTGCATGCTTATTTGCTGTATTAAAGCTCTATACTAACTACATATAAATTAAGGTATCCTGATAGGTATCTCTAATGCAAATAAGGATTTTTGCATTCCATTTCTCCCAAAACCTATTATTCGTTGATTATGATACTTACCTCATTAGCGGTACTCAGTTCGATGTTCCGGGTCATAATGGTTAGCAATTTCCACGGTGTTTAATCTCTGGTGCATTGTCTGAATTTTAATAGAGGGCAAGCCCCCTGTACCCCCAAATAATCAAATTGTCTTAATCTTAGGCAAAGAACAGATAAGCCACGCGCATTATCGGGTCCTTGCCCCATACCCCTTTAAATTGTTGAATAGTTAAATTGTTAAATAGCTAAAAAGCCCGAACAGCACGCACTCGAGGTTGAACTACGGGCAATTTCACCGTACTAACAGGATCACCTGTTGTGATGTTTAGCCTCCAGGCGCGGTCTTCACTTATCTCGGTAGAACTCCAATAATTATTGCCGGAAAATACACTACCACCACTTTCAACAGCTGTTTTATTAATGGCTTCTCTGTTGATGTGGATTAAATATAGTTCTTCAAGAGACGGTAAATACCAGTCTCCGTAGTTAACACCTTTATAACAGGCACATACTCCCGCAGCATGCAAGTCAACATCATTATTTGCAATGCTGGCAGCAAGAATAGTTGATGTATTTTCTTTCCCGGCATAAATGCCATTTCTTTTTGCCAGTGTCAGGTAATTAAATGAGCTCCAGTCAATACCCGCACCTCCGTTCCGATCATTAATTGCTGCTACAAGACCTTTTGTACCGCATGGTTCAACATAAAATACAACACCTCCATGGGCAAAGTCGCCAATTTCATAGGTTATGATATTGATCTCTTCCACAGTTCTGGCATGCAAAGCATAGGGTACACTTAACAGCTGGCTTGTGCCGGTAATGGTGTATGTTGTTCCCCCCAGAGGGTCCGTCTCAGTCTTAATGAAATATGGTCCGTCTGACCAGTCAATCTCTGCAAATCCTGCTTCACCACCTATCTCTATACTTACAAGTCCGTTTTCGTTTGTCAAGGAAGTCTGTGTTTCTGTATAGACAACTGTACCGTCAGCAGAACCCTGCAGGATGCTGATCTGCATTCCAATTTCCTGATCAGTAACAAGATTACCTTCAGTGTCTCTTATTACCGCCTGATAGCTCATTTTATCAGGTGTTTGTGGTGATATGGCTGCTATCATTAAAATAGCTGCCAGAAGTGTAAAGATTTTCTTCATGATGAATTAGTTTTTAATGATTCTGAATGTTTTTACCTCCTGATAAGAGGGAGATGTTTGGATAACTTTCAAAAAATAGACGGCAGGTACCAGGCTTGTTACTGAAATGGTCGTTTCGCTTGCTGTTACCCTTCCTTCCTTTAGAAGTTTCCCATTAACATCGAAAAGCAAGTATTCAAGGTGTTCGAAATCGTAGTTTTCAACCCACAGAATAAGATAGTCGGTTGCAGGGTCTATTTATTGATATTGAAATATCCTTTAGTATGCAAACTAAGCCGGTATTACCTTGTATAATAAGATAAACTACCAAAGTGCATTAACCGGTGCAGTCCATGCATATATAGGGCCATAGCCTGCGCAAAAGGAAAACGGAATCGCATACCCGCCCTCCTGTGTTATTGTGCCCTTAAGTATTGAAGAATATCCGAAACCTCAGCAAAAATGATCTCAAATCCTGGACAGAGTTAATGATTGGTCCATGTAACAGGGTGTTTTCTTCCTACCATTCATGCAAAAACCGGTACTTCCTCCCCAAAGAATATCTTACCATTAGCCAATCAAAGAACTCTCTTTTTTCGGCATAAAGGTCAGTGATTTTGAGGTGTCTATAATTACTGTAGTACGTTTGCAAAATCAGGGGCAACCCCCTGTACCCCCAGTGAATCAATCATCCCTGATGCAACGGACGGAGAGGCCATTAGCCTTATTGTAGGATTCACGGAACACAAGGCTGTTATGGTAGTTTAAGCTCCGGTACAAGGCGTGCGTCGTTGATGACCCGGAAGTGGACCACCAGGCACTGTAGCTGCCAATGTTGAGGAAATAACCAAATTCTTGACGCAGGCCAGCCGGAAGGGCCGAAAAGCCAAACTGATCGGTGCCGTAATGAGTGTCATGAGAGTTCCATCTGGGGTGCTCAATGGTGGCGCAGTCACCACCCAATGGAGAGTCCACCTGTCGGCAGGATTTCAGTTTGTTGCCCACACCGTTAACATCACCCGCATTGTTTGTCAAATCATATTCGTCCAATAAATAATTAACCAATTGTGCCAACTCTCCATCACTGGGCAGATGCCACCCTGCAGGACAAACACCTTTTACCCCGCTCGGATTGGCTGCACTGCCTGATGCTCCGTTCATAGCAGCTGGCCAGTTGTACAGCACTCCATAGTTCTGGTAAAAGGCAGTGGCTTTTGCTTCGAATATACTGGTGCCCTGATATCCGTATACATAGTAATGTGGATCGGTTAGTGAACCCGCTGATACCGGGGATACCGCCGGCAGATACCTTAAGTTTTCCTTGAGCCAGCACTGGCCTCCGATCTGAACGGTGCTATAAACTTTGCCATCCCTTGGATCAGTGAAGGTGGTTATGTCTGGGCAGGGCAAACCATCAACAGGAGTATTAAATGATTTCTCATCTCCATAAGCGGTTCCTGTTTTATTGGTGGCATAGGCACGGACGTAAAAGGTAGTACCTGGATCAAGTCCTGATAAATTGCTTGTGAATATGCCGGTTCCGAATCCGTCTGATGTTTTTCCATCATGATTGTCAACTGTTGGGTTTTCAAATATTGACCATACTATCCCTCTTGCCGTCACTTCTTCTCCTCCGTCATCAATAACTACACCACCCGATTTAGCTGTATAATATTTAATGTCCGTAACTTCTTTAGTTGTAACTATGGCAAGTCGGGCATCAGTAGTAAATTCAACCTGATTACCATACGAAACACCTTCATTATTGGTGGCATAGGCACGGACGTAATATTTTGTTCCCGGTGAAAGCTCAGTCAGATTACTTGCAAATTCTCCTGTACCTGATCCATCAGAAGTTTTACCTGCATGGTTATCCACCGTTGGATTCTCAAATACACCCCATACAATACCTCTTGCAGTAACATCAGTTCCACCATCACTTGTGACATTTCCTCCACAGGCGGCTGAGTTGGAAGTTATATCTGTAACTTCAGCAGTTGTAACTGATGCCAGTTCATTCGTTGTAAACTGAACCTGATTACCGTAAGTTGTTCCGGCGCTGTTTACAGCATATGCTCTCACAAAGTATGTTGTTCCGGGGGACAGACCTGCCATGCTGCTTGTAAATTCTCCTGAACCAATTCCATCAATTGTTGAACCTTCCTTTTCATTAACTGTGGGATTCTCTGATTGGTCCCAAACTACACCACGAACAATAATTGTTGCACCCCCGTCATCAGTAACACTACCACCAGATGTTGCGGAATTTCCGGTTATTTCTGTAACCTCAGCAGTTGTGAGAGTTGGAGGTTCAACAGGGTCTTCTTTTTCACAGGATAGAGCGAAAAATGTCAGGATAATAGCTGCAATATATAGCCAGTTGCGGGTTTTAGGAGTTTTCATAATATATCACTACTGTCCGACTAAATTGTGAATAAAATAATGGGGTTACTCCCCCGAAGGTTTCACCCCCATGTAAGTTTGTGTTTGACGAACATAAACCTAACAACATGGATAAAAATACGGAAATAAAATTTGTCGGACAGCCGATTTTCAAACAAATTTTAAAATTGATAGATGCTGTTAACATACAGGGCTTAATAAATAAACACCGGAGCGACTATTATTACAAAGCTTTCAAGACCCGGGCACATTTAACTAAGATGCTTTTAGGTATTTTAAGCCGATGTGATTCAATGACCGAGATATGTGAAGGCCTGAGGGCTTTTGGAGGAAAATTGAACCACCTTGGACTAGATAAAGCGCCTGCAAAGAGTACAGCTTGTGATGGTTTACGCAACAGGGATAGCGTGTTCTTTGAAGATTTATATTTTACTCTGGTAAAAAACTACCAGTCATTTTTGTCGGACAGCCGAACCTTTGGGTTGACATTTAAAGAGGTGTTATTAATTGATTCCACCACTATCCGTTTGTTTAGCGATGTATTAAAGGGTGTAGGTCGTAATCCAAAAGGAGATGGCAAGAAAAAAGGCGGACTAAAAGTTCATATGCTCATTGATGCTGTTCAATCGGTTGGCCGATTTATCAAGATTACAGCCGCAAAGGTTCATGATCAAAATTTTCTCAAAAGCCTGGAACTGATTTCCCACAGCATGATCGTATTTGACAGGGCCTACAATTATTATCATCAGTTTGCAACATGGACACAGAAGCAGGTATATTTTGTTACTCGTCTAAAGAAGAATGCTGATTACATTGTTATAGATACACTCAGGGTTCATTATCGTAAAAAAGGTCAGGCCAAGGTACTCAGGGATGAAATCATTGAATTGACCTATAACCCGGAAGATGAAAAGGGTAAAAAACAAACAAAAATAAGCCCAACGCTTACTTTAAGAAAAGTCTGTTACCAGGATGAACGAAACCGGTATTATGAATTTCTGACCAATAACTTTGATATATCAGCTGAAGAGGTTGCATTTCTATACAAAAGGAGATGGGGACTAGAGATGTTTTTCCGGGAGGTAAAGAGTATTCTTGAAACCCGTCCTGTCTATCACAAGAGAGATGAAACCATAAGAGGTCATGTGTTTTGCAGCTTCCTGGCCCTTGTGCTGAGAAAAGAGCTGGATATGAGGATGGAAGCAACGGGTGAGCATGTGGAGTGGTTGCAAATCAAGCAGGATTTGAAAAGGATGCAGGAGGTGGTAATCACACAGTCCGACAGGAAAATTGCTTTACGCACAGAAGCTTCCGGTGATTGTTATAAGGTTTTTAAAGCCGTAGGCATGGCAATGCCTCCAACAATACGGAAAATCGAAATGTAGTGCCAAAGAAAATTTTCACGCCCATATTGTGCTTTTTTTCAAATAGATACAATTTGCAACTGTAGAAGATGAGTTTCAATAATACCATACATTAGCCGGCTTCAAACTTTTCTTTTCAGGCAGAATGGTTTGTAATTTTTGTGTGATTTTGTATATTATTTCTTTTGTCTAACGACATGTTTCAGCCGCCGCCGGTTCCTTGCTAAGCAAGGTAACTAACTGGCACGACACACAATAGAATATCCTTTTTTGTAATGCATATAGGTGGTCGGCTGCAAACAATTGTTATAAAGTGGGTTGAAATGATATTTAAGCCTGTTGAATATAGGCAATTAATCATAAGTGGGCGCTAAAGTTCTTCTAGCAGATTTTTTAAGCCGGGAAGATCCTGTATAACAGTTTTCCAAATTACATCAATATCCACACCAATATAATCATGAATAAGTTTATCACGCATTCCGGCCATTTCCTTCCAGGGAACCTCATGATTAACTTTTCTGAATTCATCCGAGACCTTTTTTGATGCCTCTCCAATTATCTCAAAGTTTCTTATCA
>PWMW01000237.1 GCA_003559095.1 Clostridiales bacterium
AGCAAAACGGCTGGTGTGGCGTGCTCCGTCAACAGTTCTTCAAAAAACAGAATGCCCGCAGCAGTGCGCCCATCGGCGGCATAGGCCAACGCCAAGGGAGCGGTGACCAAACCCGTGATCAGCTCATCGCCGAATCGTCCAATGATGAACTTGTACTGATCCGCCGCGGAAAAGAACCGCCCCTGTTCCAAAAGCACTTGGGCCAGCAAGAGCTGAGCTTCGAGAACATCCGGGGCCAAATCCAGAGATATAATCAGCGCATCGGCGGCTGCCTCCAGCGCTTCCGGATCATCCTTTAGCTCTGCCAAGAGCTGTCCCGTCACGAACCAGGCTTCGAAGCATTGAGGATCCCATTGTGTTAGAATCCCTGCCAGCTGCAGTGTTTCTTCGAAGTCCTCGTAGGATCCACTGGCCTGCCAGTGGGCATAGGCATCCAACATGGCGTCCAACAGCAGTTCCCGAGCCTGTGCATATTCCATGTCCGCCAAATCTTCCACAACCAAACCCCATGCCGGCAGCAGGCCTTGGTGAAACTGGCCCGTCAGATCAGGGAACGCGCCAGCGTAGTCCACAGGTTCGGGATGCCACGCCAGGGCAAAACTGATGTCCATTGGCGTTACTTCGGCCCACTCTTCGTGACGCAGCAAAGGGGCCCAGTAGTCGGGGTAGGAGAGAAAGGAGATCTCCAAAAACCACCAGCTGGATGCGATATTCTGCCGCTGCGGCCGCAGATGCCACAGCGTACTTTCAGGGTCAGACTTGACGGCAGCCAATGACCGCAGCAGAGCTGGAGCCGCCTGCAGCAGGGCAAAGTCTAGGTCGTCGACATGGTGAAACCCGTAATAGATGTTCTCAAGGGCCAAAGCAGCCTCTTCCACCCGCTCCATATGTCCCGCCGTCGCCGCAAACAAACCATAATGAAGGTAGCCCAACATCCACTGGTTCAATATGACCCCGCAATCTGTGTCCACGGCTTCTTGCTCCAAGAGCTGGATCACGTCCACCATGACAGCTCCAGCCAAGCCTAGGGGCAGCCGTCCCACTGGAAAGCGCCAAAGCTCTTTATCGCTGGGATCCAAGGCCATCGCCCACAGATAACGGTCGCCGGCACCGTTGTAGTCACCGCTCTCATAGCGAATCCAAGCGTCTTCTAAAAGCCATTCCTGCAGACGAACATTTTCGATGCCAGCTTGCACAGGGGAACCAAACAACACTATACCAAATGCGAGTAGGAACAACCAATGTCCTAAGGTGTACTTGCTTCTGCGCGGCGGTACCACAGCACGTCCTCCTTCGCAAATCCATGTCCAAGCATATTGCCTTTAAAAACGCCTTTGGGTGAGCACTTTCGTGCACGACATTCCGAAATCCTGCCCTGGAGGAATCTTGACCGAGCCGATCCCGGCTTCTAGACGCGCCTTGTACTTGCAGGTACTTGCAGATCAATACCCAGAAACGTTCATCACAGCTATCAAGAGACCCATTAAGCTGCTGCTGAGTCCATCGTCACTTTCGATGAACTATTCCCTGGGACTCGCTCGGCTCGCCGAAAACGCTGCGCGTCCTTCTCCTTTTTGGTCACCCGAAAAAGTTCTTAATTAAGACTGTGCCAGAGCGGCTAAAATGATATAATCAGGAAGAGAATGCTGGAATTGAGGTTGTTATTATGCGGCAACGACGAGTAGCCTTAACGGAGGGGAGCATCCTCCAAGGTCTGGTGCGGATGGCACTGCCGATCGTGGGCACCAGTTTTATCCAGATGACGTACAGCTTGACCGACATGTTTTGGATTGGACGCGTCGGTGACAAAGCCCTTTCCGCTGTGGCCATCGGTGGTTTTTTTATGTGGATGGCCAATGCTTTCATTGTAATGGCTAAGACCGGCACTGAAGTCCGGGTAGCTCAGCGCAACGGAGCCAAGCGAGAAAAAGATGCCGAAGGATATGCTCGCAGTGGCTTGCAGCTGGTTATTCTTCTGGCCGTAGTCTATAGTGCGACATTACTGATCCTGCGCCGACCCTTAATCGGATTCTTTAATATCGAAAGCGCCGAAGTGCATACCATGGCCTATCGTTACCTAACGATCATCGCTTCGGGGATGATATTTCCCTTCGCTGCGCAGGTATTTACCGGCATTTACAACGGACACGGTGACAGTCGCACGCCCTTTGTTATCAACGTCATTGGCCTGTCGCTGAACATGGTCCTTGATCCTCTGTTTATCTTTGGTCTTGGATGGGGTGCTGCCGGAGCAGCAGCAGCTACGGTCACAGCCCAGTTTGTGGCCTTCGCCATATTCTTCTATAAGATCAAAATCCAGCACAGCCTCTTCGCTAACTTCACCTTCTTTACCAAGTTTGATCTGCCGACCATGCGGGACATTGGCGGTTTGGGTTTTTATCCTGGTCTGCAAAGTGGCTTTTTCACGTCAGTTTCGATGATCATTGCCCGGCTGGTGAGCAGTTTTGGCGACACCCCACTCGGTATCCAGAAGGTAGGCTCGCAAATTGAAGCTTTGACTTGGATGACTGCAGTCGGCATATCTGTGGCCTTGAGTGCCTTTGTCGGACAAAATTACGGTGCCCAACAATGGAATCGAGTCATCGCTGGTTACCGGACCGGCTTTGGTCTGGCCTTAGGGCTCGGCACGTTCACCACAGCGCTGTTTTTCTTCGGTGCAGAACCGATTTTCGCTATTTTTGTCCAGGAACCCGAGTCCTTGGCTATGGGGGTCCAGTATCTCCGCATCCTAGCCGCTTCCCAGCTGTTCATGTGTGTCGAAATCACAATCTCTGGTGTATTCAACGGCATGGGCCAGACAAAAATCCCCTCAGTAATCGGTGTTGTCGGCAACGGCCTGCGCATTCCCATTGCCCTTTTCTTGAGCCAATACACCTTCCTAGGCCTGAATGGCATCTGGTGGAGTATCAGTATCAGCAGTATCCTTAAAGGTACCGTGGCGTGGCTGTGGATTGAACACACTCTGCGAGCAGAACGAGCAACCACTACCATGGAAGGGGACTTGCAGGCACAGTCCATCAAATGATACCCGTTGCGTCGAAAGCAGCGCTTTGTCCACAGCCCCGTGCAATTGCCCGCGACGTTGGATTTCCGTGGCTTTGGATTTTCGTGACCACCGTCGCCCACGGTGATTCAGCCAGTGATCTTCCGGAGTGAACAGCATGTGGTCAGCAAGTGATACGTTCCGATACGAAGAAAGGGAGGAACCCGGTGGGTTCCTCCCTTCTATATGCTGACGATGAGCCTGCTGTCCCAGGCGGAACTCGCAGCAAGAGCGCTCAAGAACAGCAATCTCTAGATGTGATCCCGCACGTTGCACAGCCAAACCATGTTGGCCGATCCGGGGCCCCAGTAATTCGGGACAGTGACATACGGCGCACCGAATTTGCGCCGCCATCGCTGCTGTGCCCTGGCAAATCCGCTGTCCAAGCAAAACTGCTCCACACCCTCCGCAGCCAACTGCTCCAACAGTGCTCGGATCAAAGCCGAAGCGACGCCTTGGTTCTGGTAATCCGGGAGAACGTAGAGCGTACCCAGCTCGCCAATGTCGGCCAACGCGGCACCGGCGCACTCCCGAATTGCAGGCCCCCGAGGACCGAAGGATATGACACCGATCACATGCTCACGATGTGTCGCTGCGAGGAATCGGGTCCCACAGCCGCCGTCCTTTAGGTACATATCGTATACGGCCATCTTTTCTTCAATGATGCCTTGGACTTCGTCTGTCAAATGCCCCAAACCTTCCTGGGCAAAGGCATCTCGTATGGATTGTTCCAACACGTGTACAATGTCCGACCTATCGGGCACCCCCGGCACAATGATCCGAATGCACTGTTCCATAGGCGTCATCCTCCTCGCGGCCAGCTCCAGCCATGGGCATCCAGCATTCACGTAAGCCCGTGAGCTACAATTGCTGCATAGCAGCCAGCCAATGTTTGAGCTTATCCACCCGACCCAGGTACGCTTTGTAAAGACCGTCAGCCGTCTGCTCTAAGGTCCGTTGGCTGTTGGTATACGGGTTCAGCTTCGTGGCTCGGTCCACCTGGGTGACGTAGTGCTCGGGAAATCCTGCCGAGCCCGTCAGCGAACCAGAAATTCCCGCCGCCACAGCCGTCACACAGTCTGTGTCACGCCCCATGTTCACGCCGGCAATCAGAGCCTTCGTAAGATCACCCTTCACCATCCGGAAGATGCAGACGGCTTTAGTGACCACTTCGTTGGCATAGGAGAAGGGATACGGCATGCCCTCACCGCTGTACACCGATGCAAAGACGTCCCGCAGTTGGCGAACGTCCTGGCAGTGCTGCGTGCGCTCAAGTTCCCGTTCCAGTTCCGCCACCACCATATCCGGATGACAGCGGTCAAACACGGCTCCCAACACCGAATCTACAGTGGCCTCGGGCCGTGTGGCCTCGGCAATGGCGACGCCGGTCACAGCTGCCCACTGCAGACCACGGCTGTTGCTGGTTTGGTAAAGCTGCCCCACTTCCATGATATCAGCAAAAGCACCGTCCACATCCCCGGCGTTGATCAAACCGATGGGATGGCAAGCGCGAGCGAAGGAGTTCAAACCAGCATAGTCGCAGTAGCGCCCCAGATCCCGGGCGGGAATCCCAGAGCGAGCCATGGCCATCAGCGTGCCCTCGAAGGGCTCCGACACCGTTCCTGCGGCATCCTCATTGGCATCCCTTAGCCAGATAGCCCGTACGTCTTCGGCGTTAACCCGATCCTGTTTTTCCATGATAGCCGTAATCATCAGTTTTTGCCGCTCCACACCATCCTCGGTGGTTCCCGGCTCCCGCACCCAGCCATTGCCGTAGTGTTCATAGGGAAGCAATTCGGTCAAGAGACCATAAGCAGCTTCAATTCTCTCGTACGGCCAGCCCTCCACTGGCGCTCCCATAGCTGAACCAATGTGAGCTCCTAAAATGCAGCCGTAGAATTTGTCGCGTAGTTGTTCTGTCATATGTGCCACCCTTTCTCGTAATCTCTAGAATAGTAATCTCTAGAGTGGTAATCTATGTTGCTCTTCAAGTACAGTTTCGCCATGTTTAACCGGCCAGCACCAAAGCTGTAGGCCCGACCACTTCACTGCTGCGCAGCATCGGCGTACGCTTGATGCAAAACCGGATGCAGTTTGCGCATAGATACCGGGCGAAAGGTCTCTTTTCGCACACAGACATGCTTGGACCATCCGGTCACGCAAACCCCATTGGCGGCTGTAGCGATCTCATAGGCATACGTGATGCGCAGTCCATCATAGGACTGCACCCAAGTAGTGACCAGGACATCATCGCCGTATTTGACCGGCCGCTTGAAAGATGCCTGAATATCCACCACCGGCGCCACCAAACCCGATTCCTCGAAGGCCTGGTAGCTGTAGCCCAACTCATCAAAGAACGCTGTCCGCCCCAACTCAAACCATACCAGATAATTAGCATGGTATACAACACCCATCTGATCCGTCTCTGCATAGCGCACTTGGATCGGAATCGTTGACTTGAACACGCCATCTCTCCTCCCACAGATACAATATCCAACGGTGCGGTTTGGATTTTCCTGGCTTGTACCAGGTATCTGGATTTTTCTGGCTTGCACCAGGTATAAGGAAATTATTCCCACCAAAAGATCCCGCCATCATGCAGAAAGCCCGCAGATAAGGGCTGCGGGCTCTTTGACGTTACTTGCGCTTGCCGCTCAAATCCTGTCGGGGATCAAAGGCATCGCGCAGCCCGTCACCGACAAAGTTGATACTCAACACTACAACAAAGATGGCCATACCGGGGGCCAACCACATCCACGGCATATTGGACAAAATATGCAGCGGGCGCGCCCGATTCAGCATATTCCCCCAAGACGGTGCCGGAGGCGGTACGCCCAAGCCCAAGAAACTCAAGCCGGC
>PWMW01000416.1 GCA_003559095.1 Clostridiales bacterium
ACTCACAGACCAGAAGGATACCCCATTCGTCGCAGAGGTCATACCACACAGGATCATCCGGGTAGTGGGACGTCCGGACGGAGTTGATGTTACACTGTTTCATTAACTTAATCTCTGCAATCATGTGATCCACGGAAACTGTGCGCCCGCCGTAGGCTTCATGTTCATGACGGTTCACACCGCGCACCAGCAGACGCTGACCATTGAGCAAGATGACGCCATCCTTGATCTCCACAGTCTTAAAGCCGATACGACAGCTTTCAAAATCCACGTCACTGCCATCGGGAGCCACCAGCGTGAACACTGCCGTATACAAGACAGGGGTCTCCGGAGTCCATGTTTCCACCGAGTCCACCTTTACTCGCAGCCGGGCGGTGTTGGCTGTGGGCTGCTCGTAGGAACGGTACTCGGCCACAGCCTGCACAGAGGCGGTATCGGTACCCAAGGTGCGGCCTTCGGAGTCAAGAACCTCAAGCTTGACGCTGTAGTCGGCAAAACCCCCGAAGCGGTTCACCTTCACATCAGCAGTGACGGTGCCGAACCCATGGTGCAGATCCGGAACGGCATCCACCTTCCAGTCTGCAATGCGGTGGTGAGGCTTAGCGTGCAGGTATACCGAGCGGAAAATGCCGGACAAGTGCCAGTAATCCTGGTCTTCGAGATAGATGCTTTCGGCAAACCGCATGACCTGCACAGCAATGATGTTCTCCCCGGCCTGCAGATACGGTGTCACGTTAAACTCACTGGGCAGTTTGCTGTCTTGGGAATAGCCTACGGCTTGGCCGTTGATCCAGAGATAGAAGGCTGTTTCTACGCCTTTGAAGTGGATAAAGATTTCGCGGTCGAGCCATTCCTCCGGAACGTGGAATGTCCGTCGATAACAGCCGGTGGGGTTATCCTGCGGTATCTGTGGTGGATTCGGTACGCCGCGCTGTCCCCTTGATTGCTGATGGGGGCGAATGTTCTCGGCACTGTCTTTGTGATGATCCCACGGATAGACGTAGTTCGTGTAGATGGGTTCGCCGAATCCCTGGGTTTCCCAGTTGCCGGGGACTTGAATCGCTGCCCACTGCTCCACAGAGAAACTAGGCTCCCAGAAATTCTCGACGGACTGGGGTGTGGGATAATAGGCAAATTTCCAATGGCCGTCCAAGCACGCCGTCCAGTGGGAAGCCGCTCGGTCACAGCCGGCAGCCTGTTCCGCACTTTCGTAAGCGCCCCAAGGGGAATGTGATAATTCCCGATTGATGCTGGTCACATCCAAGTTCTCCCAATCGTTCTTGCGATGAAACTCCTTATGTACCATAGTACACTCCTCTCCTAGCCATCAAACTTCGCTTTTCCGAGCTGGGCCGTCACTGCGGCCACCGCTATCTACAATTAAGTATACATGCCCCTCAGTCACAGAGGAATTTGGTTTCTTGCCCAGGAAGATATAAGATATTGCCATATCGTGTGGGCTAGAGGGGGGATCAGCAGTGGACAAAACCAACGTGTTTGACCCTGAGCGAGGCAGTCGCTCATACTTTATTCCGCCGGATGTTATCCAGAAAGAGTCTGCCAATCCAATTCTCCACCATTTGCTCCTAACATGGGCCGGGTGTTACATCCGTGCCCGAGGGCATCAAGTCCAGCGGCGGGTACTGCCGGATTATGTTATGATTTATTGCGTTGAAGGACGTGGCTGGCTGCAGTTGGGGCAGGGACAGTGGCCCATCTCCAAAGGCACCGTCTTTGTCTGTCCTCCCGGTACGGCTCACTCCTATGGTGCTGACGTCCAGGAACCGTGGACTAAGTACTGGCTGCATTTTTGCGGTGGTCTGGCTCCTCATTACATGGAGCAGTTGGGGTTCACCGCCGACCAGCCTGTGCAGCATGTGGGTGAAAACGCCAAGATTCTTACAGGAATTCAGGATGTGTTCCACAGTCTCGAGCCCGGCTACTCCCAAAGCCACCTGCTCATGGCTACGGCCCATCTGCAAAGCATTCTGGCCTACATGCACAGCCTGATCCGCAGCCAAGTTCCCCAGAGGGCGGTGGACGCAGCGGCCGTGATTGCTTTTATGCTGGACAATGTGGGCGGCACCTTGACGTTGGATGAAATCGCTGCCTATGCCAACGTGAGCAAATATCACCTGGTGCGTGTGTTCAAAGAGACCACCGGGTACACGCCGATGGACTACTATATCCGCTTGAAGATGCAGCGGGCCTGCCAACTCTTGGAGTCCTCCGCCGTCACAGTGGGAAGCATTGCCGCAGCCCTGGGTTTCAACAGCCCTTACTACTTTTCCACCACGTTTAAGCGTGTCATCGGCCAATCCCCGCAGCAGTACCGGCGTATGTTAGGTTGAGGATTCACTGCCGTGGCGGCTGCGAAACTGACTGGGTGTCAAACCTACGTGCCGGCGGAAGACTGTGCAGAAGTGACTGGTGTTGCCAAAGCCAGCGGCGGCTGCGATAGCAGCTACACTGTGCCCGGTATCCGCCAGCAGATCCTTGGCTTTTGTAATCCGCAGTGCTGTGAGGTAGTTCCAAGGCGTCATTCCCATGACAGCCTGAAAGGGCCGACAAAGATGTTGGGGGGTCACCGCGATGGCGGCGGCCATGGCATCCAAGGTCAGCGGTTGGCCGTAGTCTTCGTCAAGGATCTGCAGCACCGGCTCAATGCGCTGGCGTTTGAGCAGTATATCCTTGTCTCTGGAAGCCTGCCAGCTCAGCTCTACCAGGAACTCGTAGAGCATACTGGAAAGCCGGGCACTGGTGTAATCTGAGGCTGGGGCGGTGGCCGCCAACATCTGGCGGATCCCCGAGGCGGGTGCCTTGGGGTCGGGAAGGTCTACAAAGCGCGGCGGCAGTCCCCAGGCCCGTAGAAATCCTTCAACGTTGGAACCGTTGAAGGTCAGCCACATGACATTCCAAGAGTCATCGGGCCAATAGGTGCAGGGAGTGTGGGGATACATGAGAAAGCCTTGGCCGGGACTTAACGTGCGGCGGCTGGATTCCATTTGGACAATGCCTCGCCCAGCCACGGTGTGGAGCCAATGAAAATCTGGGCAGCCGTGCTGGCGCTCTACGGGACGCTGCTCGCCCAGCCCCACCGTAACCAAGTACAGCGGCAGGCTGCGATCGCGGGCAGTGATGGTCAGATGGGCGGCACGCATGCAAACATCCCTCACATATGTTCAAATTAGAAAACTACGTTCAAAACCCGTCGTTGAAGCCTTTGATATTGGTTAGTATACTATAGTCAAAGTAGGTTAGCAATTTCAAAATCACGGTTGCGGCGTGTAGCGGCAGGTAGTCTGAAAGGAGTGGTGGAGAGTGATCAACATTTCCTTGTGTATTGAGATGATCTTCAGTGAGCTGCCTTGGGACGAGCGGATCGCCCGTGTCAAGGAACTGCAGGCGCCGGCCTTTGAGTTCTGGGGCTGGAAGAACAAGGATCTGCAGCAGACCAAGGCTTTGGCAGAACAGCATGATCTGGCAGTGGCGGCCATGGTGGGCGGCGGGGCTCCCCTTACAGATCCCCAGGCCAAGGAACAGGCGGTTGCTGATATCTTGGAGTCCATCGAGCGGGCCAAGGCTCTGCAGGTGCCAACACTCATTGCTACCTCGGGTCCGGAACAGCAAGACCTAGAGCGCAGCGTACAGCAGGCGAACATTATCGCCGTGCTCAAACAGGTGGCGAAACCACTGGAAGATGCTGGCATTACATTGGTTTTGGAACCACTGAACACCGCTGTGAACCACCAGGGGATCTACCTGGCCTCGTCATACGAGGGCTACGAGATCCTGCGAGCAGTGAGCAGCCCCCGGGTCAAGCTGCTGTTTGACATTTATCATCAGCAGATCACAGAGGGCAACATCATCGCCAATATCCGCGAACACGTGGAGTGGATCGGGCATTTTCATATTGCGGATGTGCCGGGTCGCCATGAGCCGGGCACCGGGGAGCTCCATTACCAGAATATCTTCCAGGCCATCGCTGCCACCGACTATGCAGGATACGTGGGCTGCGAGTTCAGGCCCCGCGGCAGCACGGAGGAAGCTGTGCGGGAGGTTCTGCGCTTAGCCGCGAACGCATAGCCGGCCCCGGCAGCATTCTGCTGCACAACTTGCGAGGGTAAGGGGAGGTCACGAAAACCCCAGTTAACGGGACCTCGAGGTTTTTGTTCGGCATGCCAACGCCGCGTTTGAAGTGAACAACTAGAACCACAATCGATCATTAGGGAGAGATGAACAATGACGAAGAAATTGCGGGCGGCCGTCATCGGTGTGGGTAACATTGGCAGGCAGGCACATCTGCCGGGATACGCCAGTTGTCCCAACACCGAGATTGTCGCCATCTGCGACACCCACGCTGGCCGGCTGGCCCAGGCAGCACAGCAGTATGGCGTCGATGCCGCCCATACCTATGCCGACTATCGGGAAATGTACGAAAAAGAAAACTTGGATGTGGTGAGCGTCTGCACGCCTACTTATGCCCACTATGATCAGACTGTGGACGCGCTGAACAAGGGGATTCACGTTCACTGTGAAAAGCCCATGGCCATGAACACCGAGGAAACGGTGAAGATGGTGCAGGCAGCTAAGGCCGCCGGCAAACTGCTGGCTGTGGGATATAACAATCGCTTCCGCCTAGATGCCACCACGCTGCGCAAGTATTATGAGAACGGTGTCTTTGGCGACATCTACTACGCAAAATCTGGCTGGTTGCGCCGGCGCGGCAATCCCCATGGTTGGTTTACGCAGAAATCTGTTTCCGGTGGCGGGCCGCTCATTGACTGCGGCGTCCATGCGTTGGATCTTACCCACTGGCTGATGGGGCAGCCCCAGCCCGTCTCAGTGACGGCCTCCACCTACTGTAAGTTTGGCAACTATAATGTGGAGGGTATTGGGCAGTACTGGGCTGAGAGCGGCAACGAAGAGGGGATCTTCGATACGGAAGACTTGGCCACGGCCTTCATCAAGTTCGCCAACGGTGCTACGATGATGTACGATGTCAGCTGGGCTTACAATGGCGAGAACACGGGCATCTACACCCAGCTCCACGGCGACAAGGCCGGCGCTAACTTAGATCCGGTTAAAATTTACGGCGAAGTGGAGAAGAACATTGTGGACTATGAGCCGCATCTGAACCTGAAGGTAAATGCCCAGGAGAAGAAGGTTCACAATTTCACCGCTGCTGTGCTGGGCCAAGAGGAGCTGCTCTGCCCCGGGCACGAAAGCATTGTCATTGCACAAATTGTGGACGCCATCTATGAGTCCGCAGCCAGTGGTGCGACCGTTACGATTCCTGCGATCACATTGGATTGACCCTGGCAGGGCCATGTGCGAGGCCTTGACGGCAGTGCGGGCCCTGGGTCACCATAACACATGCGTCATTCCCCAGGCACCGCAGATCAGCAGTGTTGCCTGGGGTTTTTTGACGAAATCTCCATGTTCCTGTGGCCCCACCCGCTGAGCGCCATTCCTTGGCGCAGCATGGAGATGGTGATCCTGCGAACTACAGCGGCCAGCACTTTTCCCAGCTCAACGGCCTCAGTGTTGGCTGCTGTCTGCAGGCCCTCCGGAGCTGTTTCGTTCGAGAAAATCAACAATGGTCCGGTTGAAGTCTTTCGTCTCAGCGAAGGCCCCGTGGCCAAGCCCAGGATACAGTTGGAGATGGCTGTTGCGGATGCCGTGAGCCAGTTCATGCTGGACCTCGGCACTGCCGATGACTTTGTCAGTATCGCCGCCGATGATCAGGGTGGGACTGTTGATTCGGTACAAATGTCCATAAGCGTCATGACTGAGGCAAGAGCGAGCTTGCGTCAAAAAACGCTCTGTTGATACAGGCTTGCCTGTTCTGCGCAGCAGCCAATAAAAGGGTCGTATGCGTCGCAGATAGTTCTCTGTGAATGTCTTTTCCATCTGAT
>PWMW01000114.1 GCA_003559095.1 Clostridiales bacterium
CCGTTGTGGCATCGTGTTCCGGAGGAACTGGTGCCAGCGGGTTCATGGGTGTCTGGTTGTCTCGTTTCACTGCGCCCACCCCCTTTACTCATAGCGTATTCGTGGATCTACGACGGCCAACAGTATGTCACTGATCAACGTACCGATCACTGTCAAGGTACTGAGAAGCAGAATGAACGTTCCGGCAAGATACATGTCTTGGCTGCGCAGTGCCCCCAGAAGCATGGGTCCAGTGGTGGGCAGCCCCAGAACCATGGCTGTTACCTCAGAACCCGAGACCAGCGTCGGCAGCATCCACCCCACTGTACTGATAAACGGGATCAACGCGATGCGCAGTGGATATTTCAGAAGCACGCGCACATTAGACAATCCTTTGGACTTTGCAGTCACCACATAGGGTTTACGCAGTTCGTCCAGGAGATTAGCGCGCAAGGTGCGAATCAAGCTGGCCGTGCCTGCGGTTCCAATCACAATGATGGCAATCCACATGTTCTTGAACATATCCACCACTTTTGCTGTGGTCCATGGCTCGCCTACGAACTCAGACGAAAACAATCCGGTGACACTGGTACCGAAGTACGCGAAGGCCACCCACATCAACACCAAGGCCAGGACGAAGTTGGGCGTGGCCAAGCCTATGAAGCCGACAATGGAGGCGATATAGTCCCCTAGAGAGTACTGATGGGTGGCAGAGTATAGGCCGATGACAAAGGCTACAACCCAACTGAATATCAGCGTCGTGAACGTCACCACCACTGTGAGAAGCAGTCGTTCCCAGATCAACTCCGACACGGGACGGTTGAACTCAAATGAATAACCAAAATCTCCATTGAGGACGATGCCGCGCACCCACCGATAGAACTGAACGTGTTTGGGTTGGTCCAAGCCATACTGCACACGCATGGCTTCAGCTCGCTGGGCGGAAACAATCTCATCGCCCATTTCGAGGCGGGCAATGTAGGATGTGAGCCAATCACCCGGCGGCAGTTGGATGATGAAAAACACAACAACAGAAATAAGGATCAGCGTGGGAATCATATACAATATGCGTTTGATGATGTATGCCAGCAACGCTCATCCCCCTCTCTTCCCGAACTTCTATCACTCACTGCGATATCTGCCACTGAATCCCCCGCAGCGAAGCAACTTTGAAAATGAGTGCATTGGTCAGAGCTTCCTGACCGGCACGCAGAGTGATTTGACGCCCGTCATGGGTGGCATATTGGTTCCCGACGGCCAACGTCCAATCCGCTGCTTCAGCTAACCAAGAGAGTGGGTGCGCTGTCAGGGCGATAATGGGTATCCCTTGTTCCTGGGCTTCCATCACTGGGCGTCGGATATGATGCCCGTCGCCACCCCAAGAGATGACCGCCAAAACGTCTTTGGCCGTAATAAAGCGAATATTGCTCTGCAATGAGCGATACTCCGAATATGCTTGGGAATTAATACCCAGCATCGAACATTTGTGCGCAGCTCCCAAGGCCATGTATCCTGATTCCAAGGAGCCAAACCACACAATATGTCTCGCCCGAGCACACTGGGCAGCAGCCTCTTGGAATACGTCCGGTAAGAGCTGAGCGAATGTATCACGCACGGTAGCCTCCGTACCAACGCGCACCCACCGCAGAACATCATCTTCATCCACGTACTGCAGTGATCGACCCACCGGTTGGGCCAGCATCTTCTTCAGACCCTTGAATCCATCCACGTCAATGGCTTGACAAAACCGCAGAATCGTTGAACGGGAACTCCCCGTAGCCGCGGCCATCTCGTCCAAATTCAACTCCAATGCCTTGGTGGGATGATCCAACAGCCATGTGGCGATGCGCCGATGAACACGGCTTAGTCCATCATATTTGGCCTTCAAAGAATCCATTGTGGAATTGATTGTCGATACCATGGTTCCATCTCCTTCAGTTCACCCCAGCTTCATAGGCTCGCACCATGACACTAGTGGGCTCGCTAGAAATCCCGTTCAACAGCAGATAATTGCCCTGAGAACGAGGTTCATCTCCACGCAGGATGGGCAGGAAATGTGCGACACGCTTGGGCGAAGTGCGTTGAACTTCAATGATCCAGGGACCATTTTGATACACAGCGCACGAATCCTCCATAAGGTACGTTCCTTGGTCAAGCAGCCGGAGACCATAGTGAGGATGCCATTGTCCCTCAGCACCGAACTCCAGAGCCAGCTGGGACATGATCTCCCATGTAGGTTCGGACGGCTCGATGGTCCACTGCAGGTCAAAACCCTGATCCTTGGGGACTACATGGATCTGCGTCACCAAGCGGCAGATATCCGTGTGGCGCCGCTGTGAATGGTACAGATCCAGAGGGTTCACGGCCTGCGGCAGGGAATGGATGTCCGCAGGGCTCAATGGTTCAAAATACGGCGCTTCAACTACGATCTCCGTCCAATAGCTGCCGTCGCTGGCTCGCTGCCAATAATCTGGCTGCAGCTGGGCTTTCCCGAAAAAGGCTGCCGTGGGTCGTATGCTGGTCAACCTGGCTCCACCAAAGTAGAAGGAACCGATGGTATCCCGCTCGCTCACCAAGGTCAAGCTGGCTGTATGTTGCCGATGGCGAAGTATCCTATGGCCTTTGCCGGCTGGTTCGATCCCCACCTGGTATCGCATTACCGGCTCTTGCCGTTCCAAGTGTGGAATATTCATCCACTGTGGGTAGCGCATGTGATACAACAGTTCATGGCCGTAGGCTCCGTTCGTATACGGACCGTAGGTACCAAGCAGGGATACGGCCCAGTCTGACCACCAAGCCCACTGTCCATGGCTATCATGGCCAGCCATGAGACGCAGCGGCAGATAGTAGTTGTCCATATAGTGTACCCGGCTTCGGTCCTGGCGTCGGGAGTAATCAGTGACCAGCATCCCGTTGGGATGGATCTGGCGAGTGATACTGTCCAAATTACGGCGGATGGGTTCTAAGAACGCATCATCCTGCAGGCACTGGGCGATCTGCCAAAACATCAGGTTACAGGTAACGTTATAGATGCCGTTGCTGCGTTCGGTCCAAAGACCATCAGCGGAACAGTCAACCCCTTCAGCCAGCCACTGATGAGCACGGCTCTGGGCATCTGTGCTGCTGGTGATCTGGGCCAGCAACAGCAGGGCTGCAGTCATAACCCAACGATGATTGGGCGTGTGAGCCCCCCCGTGGACCAACCCGGACTCTGTCGTTGCGAGGAACGTCTCCACGTCCCACTCCAGCGGCTGCAGCTCTGGCGCATTGTGCTGTCGCAGCAGCCTGTAAAGTTCAGCCCACCCTACCACTACGAAAGCCGTATCGGGCGGCGAGTCGAAGTTGCACCCATCCATAGACAACAAACCATCGCGCCGTTGGGATGACCGAACGAACTGGGCAGCAGCCAGCATGGGCTGTAGAAGCTGTGCGTTCCGATAATAACGAGATTCAGGATGAAGGTACAAACATACCATGGTGATGAGCTGCGCCGGTGTACCACCACCGTTTTCGGCACTGGTACGGCCGGTGGTACCACGGCAGATTCCGCCGTAATGAGCATGATCACGGTCAAGAATCTGCTGCCGAAGGATATGGGGCAGTTGCTGTTCAGCCAAGGTTAGTAGTCGGCGCTCAGCTTTGTCCAATTAACGTCACTCCTCGAAACCACTACTTAGAGACTTTTTTGGCTACTTTTGAACATAAAAGTTTCATTTTTTATATCATTTGCTTTGTTTAAATACTTCTTGCTCATTTTTCTGATTCCTGCTTGTGTTATTAAATTTTCTCTGTTTTTTTAACATGAAGCACACCGGTCACTACCGTCCTTGCCCCGGATCTGAGTGTGATTGGAAGCGAAAAAACGCGCAAAACGAGCATCGGCGGGAAGCGATGCTCGCTAAGGGAGAAACATACGTTGGTGACTGGGCGGCGGCCAACAGGATCGTTCTCTACCCGATGCTGCAGGCCGTCACTGCAGACTAATGTTTTCAATGAAACGAGTACTGATTGCGGCTATATCTTCCGCTTTGGTCTGATAGATCAGATGCGAACCATCCAGGATCTCAAAGGCGGCATGCTCACCCAATCTCCGCAGATGTTCATGCTGATAGCCCATGCCATCGTCCTTGTTGTGTTTCGCCATATTCCGGATGGTCTCGGTAGAGATCAGCTTGAGAACAGGGATGGTGTCCGGGAACTCCAGACCATTCACCTCAACGATGCTGTCCCCCAAGCGCCGCATCTGATCAATCATGGTGTCGTTAATGGCATGATAACTGTATAGCCGATGATCAGCGATCTCCTTCTCTGTATACCCGTTCTCGACCAGTCGTGTTTCTCTAATAAGTCTGGAGTTGATGCGATTGAGACCCGAGCGTCCCTGCAGCCGTGCCAGCCAGTAGATAATGGCCGGAGGGGCCTTGGGAATGTCAGCGGTGGACGTGGTGTCCAGCATGACGACGCCTTGGATCTCTTCGGGATAGTGGTGTGCATAGTATTCAGCATAGATCCCCGAGGCGGAATGCGGCATCAAGATATACGGCGGGGAAAAACCAGCATTCGCCAGCGCTGCTCGTATTTCTTTGACGTAGTTGTCGTTGGTCCGAGGAACATCCGTAGGATCACTGAAACCTACACCAAAATAGTCCACAGCAACGACGGTATGTTCAATACTGAGGGCGCGCATAAGTGGCCCAAAATCCGCTGCTGGAAGAGCCACACCGAAGCCCGGCAGCAGCACCACTGTTGCTTCACCATGCCCCTTGGCATGGACGTGCATCTGCTGACCATTGACAGCAACCATCTGCCCATACACCGGGACTTGCTCAAGTTCTCCTTTGGACAAAACCGGATGGACAATCAAACCGATCAAAAGCAGACCAATTTGAATGGCCACCAAACCACCCAATACCATGCCCACAATCTGCAGCATTCTTTTCCCTCGTTTCTGCCATCGGCTTCTCTTCACAGTCATTCCTCCGCTTCGCGATTATTCAATGTTGGGTGCCGAAATGATCGTTAAATTCCGGGGCCTGGAATGTGCCTTAGACTCTCGCTCCAGATAAGCTGCCAGGATGATGCGCAGTTCCTCGAGAAGCTCATCATACTCCTCATCGCTCAACATGAAGACTGTCTTGTTGAGAAAGATCCTGTCCTTGCCAGGGTCGGCCTCCTTGTTGGCAAAGTACTGCTCAAAATCGGCATAGATCCGCATCAGAAAACCAAAAGCATTCCCCGTGGCGTTTTCTAGAGTGTTCGCCGCCAATAACGTTGCTCGGTTCAGCGAGTATACCCTCTCGACGGCGCCGCGAATCCGGTTCTCACTGACCACCGTCAGCACATCGGCCTTTACCAGTTTCTTAAGGTGCCGGTAAAGGGTTGTGCGTGGGATATCCGGCATCAGAGACCCGAGGTCCCCCGCTGTCATCTGATCCCGGGTGGCCAGATGCTGGATGATTCGCATACGTATGGGATGCAGTAATACATGATTCATGTCTTCCAAGGTAGCTCTCCCTTCCCCACGTACTACCCATTGTTATCACTTATGATTATATTACCATTTTTGGAAACGGTCAAGTAGATTTTGGAACAGCTGCAGGGTCACAGTGGCTAACAGGGTTCCACTGCGTCAGCACAGGCCCCAGCGCCAAAGGACAAACAGCAGCTATAACCGGTTCTCGCCACACTCGTTGCAGCGCATCCTGTGCCTGCACTCCAAATCGCTTCCAGGATTAGGCTTGTAGCGCAGGGACTCGATGGCTATAGTACCAACGATCGACGGCTAAACACAGCCAGTCCGGCTCCATAGGCAGCGACCGCTATGGCCAGCAAGAGAAGGCCGCTCCTTAGCAGGTAGCTCCAACCTGTTAAGAGTTCCGCCGTATTCAGGAGCGAGAAGAGCGAAAGGTAGCGCAGCCACTGAAACTGATCGCCGAAATTGGCCAACATGTTAAAGACAAAAAACAGCAGCGCGACTCCACCGCCCGCAGCTGTGGCATAGCGACTTTCGTCAAAGAGGCAGGAAAAGAAAAAACAGATGCCGCTGAGCGCAGCAAACACCAAGAGCGCTGAAACATTGAGCCGGACATAGGCTCCCACATCCAATGTCCCGGGAAACATGACTATACTCAAGAGCAGACCCGAGAGCATAACGGCCAGCAAGAGTACAGCGGTACTCACCAGCAAGTACACCCCTTGGGTAGCAGCGATAGTCACTCGTGTGTGCGGCGTGGCGAGCAAATACGCCATCGAACCAGAATCAACATGTTTCGCAATCATGCGATTCGCCGCCAAAACGACGTAGATCATCGGGAATAAAAAGACCAAAAACGAGTAGTAGTAGGTGGCCAGGAATGAGATGAGGTCAGCGATCAAGCCATCAAAGCCCATCATCTGGGCCACGGGCTCGGGCAGCGCCGCGAGCATGCCTTCGATCGCCTCCATGTTATCTGGTTCGTACATGGCCACAATGATCACCATGTACATCAACATGATGGCGAAGATGATCACCAGCAACAGCCAGTTCGAGCGCAGGCTGGTCCGGAACAAAGGTACATTCATGAACGCTCACCACTTTCACCGTAGTACTGCATGAAGACATCCTCCAAACTTTGCGGAACCATGTCCAAATCGGTCACATGGCACTTGGCCAGGGTGGAGAGGAAAGCGTCGTAATCCGAACCCACAACGACCTCCGCTTGATGATTCGTTACGCGGCCAAGTTCCAGCCCAGCCCCTTGAAGCATCACTAGGTCTGCGTCCGACGCAACGGAAACTAAGAATGCCTTGCGCTGAGCCTTTTTCAGCTCGGCAATATCGGCGACAACAGCCAAGCGCCCTTCGCGGATAATGGCTGCTCTGTGACAGGTGCGGTCGATCTCAGAGACATTGTGGGACGACATCAAGATGGTCTTACCCCGACGCTTTTCTTCGAGAATCAGCTCAATGAAGGCGCTCTGCATCAAGGGGTCCAGACCGCTGGTGGGCTCATCCAAAATGTAGACGGCGGGATCATGCATAAAGGCCGCCACAATAGCTACCTTTTGCTTTGTGCCTTTGGACATCCGGGAGAGCCGTTCGTCAACTTCCAACTGAAAGCGCTCAACCAACTCAGCAATGCGTGGCGCTCGCTTCATCCCGCGCATTTGGGACAAGAGCTTGAGAAAGCCAGACCCCGTCATATCTTCCAGAAAAGCAATCTCGCCGGGAATGTAACCGAGGGTCCGCTGGATCGCGTGCGCCTTTTGTCGAGTTTCGAGGCCGCCAATGGTGCAGCGTCCGCGATCTGCGTTCGTGAACCCCATTAACTGACGAATGGTGGTGGTTTTGCCCGCCCCGTTCGGACCGAGATAGCCAAAGACTTCGCCTTCCTCCACAGCAAAGTCGATATCAAAGATCCCCTTGCCGCTTTTGTACGTCTTGGTCAGTGCTTCAACACGAATGACCGTTCCCACCTCCTAGCTTCTTCTATGACACGCGCACATTTCACAATACGCCTGTCTTGGCTGGGCGTCAACACGTTCAAATGTTCATCACGGAATATCTTTAGACTATGCTACCCAACTAGAGACTCCCGAAGCACGGGAAGGTCAGTGTCGGGCCGGAGTTCTGCTAGCTGCATACATCTGTCCACGGCAAACGGGGCGAACCACCGCTATGGCTCACCCCGCCGTTCTTATGGGTTTTACCCTCTTCTGGCCAACGTCCCTACGGCTCAAACACAGCAAAAGCCGCCTCAATATCGTCCTTGCGCGGATGCACCCAGAACGTTCCATACTCCAACGCCGTTAGCAGAATATCACCTCGAACCATACCAGGAATTTCCCACTGGAGAGCGGGAAAGTACATCATACCTGTTTCCTTCGCCTGCTCCAGGTGCTGTTGTATCTCGGGGGTGGTGGTTACGGGATCAAACCAATACACCTCAAAGAACTCCTCATCCACTTCGACGCCAAACCCTGCGGCCGCGCCCAACATGCTGTAGGCCTTGGGTGAGAGCTCTCCGATCTCCAAACCAGCGGA
This sequence comes from Clostridiales bacterium, assembly GCA_003559095.1. GTDB lineage: Bacteria > Bacillota > Limnochordia > Darwinibacteriales > B1SED10-159 > SLOZ01. The sequence continues at coordinate 8,002 of PWMW01000114.1, forward strand.
CTCAAAGTGTACGAGAAGGTCGGCCAACACACCCGTGGGTTCAACCTCGCCGAAGAGCGCACTGAAATCCAGGTTCATCTCAAAATCGGCGGCGTCGAAGTCACCCCGGGATTCGGCATCGGGATCAAAGAACTCCAGTCCAACAATCATGGAAGCACCGAGCAATGGCCCTTCACCAAAGCCATAGGCTGCAGCTAGAATGGGCAGCGGCAGCTCGGGATCAATGCCCAGTTGAATGTAACTCAAAAACTCCTCGTCGGCAAAATACGTCTCCAAAAGCCACCCTTCACGCCCAGCTCGGTCCACCCTCCCGACAACATCGCCGCCGAAGCCCCATTGGTCATCATAGGGAATGTGCAGTCCCTCAAAGAACGTCTCCCCGGCCAATATGCTGTCAAACCACGGCACCAACAATGTCGTGAACAAACCGTGAGCCAGTTCATGGGGCAGCTGCATCATCAGGTCCATAACGATCGTCTCATAGATGCCCTCGGCGTCCCGAGGTTCTGCTGCTGCTGCTGCATCGAAGAACTCGCCATTGAACTCCATTTCCACCATCAGCAGAATTTCACCGCCGGTCGTCTCCTGCGCAAAAAACTCGATGGTTCCTTCCTCGAATCGATCCGGATATTCGATCCAAATACTGTACGCCATCCATTGCCCGGGCTGAAACTGGAAAGCAGCCCAGTCTGCTGACCCCAAGCCAACCACACCGAAGAGCAATGCCAAGACCAGAGTAACGAGCACTGCTGCTCGCCTACGTTTCACACCGATCCACTCCCCTCTTGCTAGTAGAAGCTCCGCCAACATTCTCGGTCTCATAGAACACCCCCTGATAGATATGCGAAAATTTCGTTACTTCAAGGGCCAAGGGATCCCCGTGTCCCTCCTTGCGTCAATCACATGGGCGGGCTTGTGCGCCCGCTCCTCATAACTGTTTTCAGCTGGGGTTAGGCAGACGCAGTTGAGCCTCCAGCAAAGGCGGGAATGGTACGTGTGGTTCCAGCTGGTACCAATAGGCGGTGGAAGCGATATCATCACTGCGGTCGTTGGCATGCCCATGCTCGATACTGACACGTATACTGCGGGCAAATGGTATGGGATCGACCACGTGATAGCGATACACGCACACTTTGCCTTCATTGAAATGATCAGCTTTTTCCGCCCAGGGTTGACCGCTGTATAAGTGCGCAGTATTTTGCATTCCCCAAGCATGACCCAGGTAGTCTTCGCTGCCGGTGCCGTGGAGATCCGGCGGCCACTGCCGCTGCCCGTCGCGGTCAATAAAGATCATGTCGTCCCCTTCACCCCACCAACCCCAACTCTGACGATCGATGGCAAAGTTGACGCCAATGTAGTGACCCGTTCCGGCAGCCTCCAAAACCAGATAGTTGCCGCGGTCACTGGTATTGATACCGTCGGGACCTTCCGCACGGCGGCGCCAAGCCTCCGAGCCCCAGACGCTGCCTGCGCCCGTCCAGCCAGCACAGGGATTTTGACGGTGCCACTGGGCGTGGAAATATGCTGCATTGTCTGGCAGCGACGGATGCAGCTGGTAATCGATGTAGAAATAGAAAGCCTCCACAGGTCCTTCCTGCTGATTGATCAACTCCACACGGGCTGCGCGGTGAAATGGCATGGGGATCCAGCAGTTCATGGCCACACCTGGTCCTTGCGTACCACCGATCCCCGTGCCATAATTCGTCGACGTACTGAACAGGGCACATTGATAGCTGAATACCTGGCCGTGCCCCAGACCAAAGAAATCTCCCAGCGGCGCTTCCACAGAAGGTTGGTCCTCATCATCCCAGTAGATGCGCAGCACCAACTTGCGCAGGTAATGAGGGTCGCGGTGAGTGGCGGTACACCAGATATGGCTGATGACACCGGGCCCTTGAAGGTCAGCCAGCACCTTGCATTCGCCGGGTTCAATACGCCAAGCATCGCGATTGCGCCCCGTAGTATCCCAACTGCTGGCTCGCCCAACCCCGTACGGCTTGAGCAGCGGTAGGTTTCCCAAAGAATCGTGCATTCCCATTCCATCCCTTCCCTGTGCGCCCAGTGCTCAACGCGTCTTGGTCATGTGCAGAACCAGATCAGCCGCAGCCGATCGTGCAGTTTCCGGTTCAACAGCGCTTTCCTTATACGCATCGCTTGGCCATCGGGACGCAGCTCTTTTAGGCATAGAGGCGCTGGAGACGTGCCGCCGGCTAGCAAGGTTGACGGCCTTTCCGTTAGATGCGCCTGCCCACAGCTGGCGAGATATGCTCCCCGGCTTGGCTATTCTGACAATGCCCATTCCACTGCGGCCCTGGCGTGAACGCCCGTCGTGTCCACAATGGGCAGACAGCTGTCCTCGGGCTTGATAAGCAGCGGGATTTCAGTGCAGCCCAGGATCACAGCCTGACACCCCGCCGTGGCCAGGTCGGCAATGACAGCCTGAAACTGGCGTCTGGAATCTTCCAGGAAGCGGCCATCCACCAGCTCTTCATAGATTACCCGATGCACCATGTGCCGCTGCTGCTCGCTGGGTACCTTTACCCGCAGCCCATGGCTCTCAAGACGTTGGCGCAGGAAGGGGCGCTCCATGGTGAACCGCGTCCCCAATAAGCCCACCGTCTCAGCATCGATCCCCCGCAAAAACTGGGCTGCAGCATCCCCAATGTGAAGAATGGGCAGCGATATGGCCTGTTCTAGATCGGGCACCAGTTGGTGCATGGTATTGGAGCAAATCACGATACACTGGGCACCGGCCCGCTCCAAGGAGTGGGCAGCGTCAATCATGGTCTCTGCCAGGGTATCCCAGTGACCGGCGTGCTGCAGTGTCTGCATCCGGGCAAACTCCACGGAATACAAGACGCAGTGGCATGAATGGGGACTGCCCAAACGGCGTTTCACTTCCATGTTGACCCTGCGATAATACTCCGACGATGATTCCCAACTCATGCCGCCAATCAGTCCAATGATCCGCAGAACTCTCACCTCTTTGTATTGCCCAACCAAGGTATGCTCCCGGCATCCCCAGGTTGCTGTTCTTGATCCATGTATTCAGCGTCCTGGCACAGAATTCCTCCGCTTTGCGTCATATCATCGGCTTGCCGCAATCTCGCCAGCGCGCGAAACAGCCCCCTAGAAGGGAGCTGCCTGCGTAATCGGTCGATTTGCGGTGCCATCAATCCAGACGGCCTACAATGGGCAGTTTGGCCAAAACCGACAGCCCATGGGCGGAGCCAGCAATGGCTTCAGTGATATCCTGGCCGGCATCAAAGCCGCGGTGGGATCCACTGGGCCAGGTTGCGGACACATCATAGATGACCCCACTAACGGCAATAAGGCCCCGCTTGCCGTCCTTCCCGGTGAACTCCGTCAACTCCTCTGCGGACAGAGCGAACTCGATGATGGCCCCAACTACTGGAAGGTGATCCAAAACCCGCAATCCGTGGGGTGCTGTCCCGATGGGACGCGTAATGTCTGTCCCTGCAGGATGACCTCGGTGCGATCCCCCAGGCCAAGTCTCGGTAACGTCATAGACAATCCCATCCACGGCCACATACGGAGGATGTTCATTTCGACCCGAAAAGGCTTCCAGTTCGGCCTCGGTCCACAGGTTGACTGCCAAAAAACCAACCTGTGAGAGCTTATCCAGAACCGGCGTTCCGTGAGGCGAACCATCCATGGGTTCGGTAATGTCTGTTCCCGCCGGAAAACCTTGATGCGATCCTGTGGGCCAAGTTTCCGAGACATCATAGACTCTTCCGTGGTACGCAACATAAGCGGGATTCCCATCCTGACCATCGAACAGCGATAGCGACTCGACAGAAAACACAGTAAAGTCATCTGCGGCCAAACCAGCTCCCGTAAGGGCAACGACCAAACACACAAGCAAAACGATGAATCCTTCCCGTCGCAGCATCCGTGACTCCTCCCCTTTTCTCGATATTCGTCAACAGCCTCCCATTCCTTAGAACGCCTTCTATAATAACCATTATAAGTTACATTTGCAGTATTTGACACTGTAAGGTCCCCTTGGAATCAGAACCATGGCAGGCAAGGTCCTGGTCGTCCATGGCAGTCCTTTTTCCAATTAACGGCTGCCCTAATGGCTGCGCATGCCATCTCCTCGAGCCGTCCGATTATCTCTGGGCAAATGGCCGAAAAACAGCTGATTGTCAAAGGAATTTCCGCGATAGGGGCGAACGATGAGTTCCAAAGGACCCGTGACACTGCGAGAGCCCCCACGGCGCTTCTTCCAGCTGGACCAGGGAAGGATGCGAGATTACTCCGTGGTGTCGCTATGCTTACAGCACACATGCGAAGGAAGTGACCGGCTGTGTGTTTGTCCGTCCTGCTTCGTGGACTGGTTTGGTTGTTCATGTTCATCGAACACCATGAATGCATGGGCGGCAGCGGCTTTCCACAGGGCCTGCGAGGCGACTCCATATGCATCGAGGCTCGCATTCTGCAGTCATGGATACGGCGCACGCCATGTTGTCCCATCGGCCCTACCGCCCTGCGTTGTCACTCGATGCCGTATTGGACGAGCTGCGCTCTGGTGCAGGTACTAAGTATGACAGTGATGTGGTGGTGGCTTTCGTTGAGGCAGCAACCACCGGTAAAATGGAGCTTTAACTGCATCTGGCTGACCAACACACCCATGCTTCAGGGAAGGATTGCCCACCATGGCAGCCCTAAAAAGCCACTCCAAACACGGCATTGGAAGGCTGGGCCGAGCGGATTGGACCACTACGAATACGTTGAGGTGTTAACTTTGCTCCAAGAAACCGTGCAATGGGAGGCCTTTCTAGCGAACCACGATATGGTGTGGGACACGATGCCCCGGGCTTGGTATGAGGGACCTGTTCTCGGTAATGGCATGCTTGGCGCCATGCTCTACCAAGATGGACCAACGCAGATGCTCCGCATGGAACTGGGACGTTCCGATGCCATCGATCATCGGGATCGTTCCCATGGGCCGACGGCATTCAGCAAACCGCGGTTACCTATCGGTCATTTTTGTTTTGTATTCCCAGAGCCCATCACGCACTGTCAGATGCGACTGGATCTGTGGAACGCTGAGCTGCGCGGCAGCATTGGCAGCGCCGCTGGAGAGATCCAGTTTCGCCTCTTTGTCCATTCACAGAAGGATCTCATAGTCTGCCATTGGGAAGCCAGCGGCTCGCTGATACCGGTAGATTGGGTATGGATACCCCAAGAGGCCAAGAGCCCGCGGCAATTATGGGGAGAAAAATATCAGCAGGGAAAGCGAAGGCTGGAAGGGTACGTCAGTAACCCTCCCCCCGTGATCTCGGAACGAGACGGTGTCCGCTTTTGTAAGCAGACGCTGCTGGCCGGGGGTGAAACCGTCACTGCTTGGAAACAAACGCGCAGCGGTGGAACTGGCGTTCTGACAGCAAGTGTTGCTCACAGTTGGCCGGCGATGGATGCGGGCAGCGTCGCCGAGGGCATTCTTAGGGCCGCAGCAGGCCAAGATCAGCTGCTGCTCGCGACGCATAGGAGCTGGTGGCATCTGTATTATCCCCAGAGCTTCGTATCCTTGGCGGACACCCAGTTGGAGAGCTTTTACTGGATCCAGATGTACAAGATGGGCTGCGCAACCCGCAGCCAAGGTCCGGTCATCGACAACCAGGGTCCGTGGCTGGCGGAGACTGCTTGGCCCTACGCCACATGGAACCTCAATGTCCAGCTGACGTATTGGCCATACTATGCCTCCAATCGGCTGCAGCTTGCGGAATCTCTCTGGCGTTCCCTGGACCGCTACAACGAGAACGTGTTTAACAATGTTCCCGACCCGTCGATGACGGATTCCGCAGCAATAGGTACCACCGTCTCGCCATACTTGGACGAACCCGTCGGCGAAGAACGCGGTAACCTGCTGTGGGCCCTGCACAACTGTTGGCTGCACTATCGCTCAACCATGGACACCAAAATGCTAAAACAGTTTCTTTTCCCGATGCTGGTGCGGGCGGTCAACTTTTACCGCCACCTTCTCTATGTCGGCCAGGACGGCTGTTATCACCTGCCTGAATCGGCATCACCGGAGTATGGTACCATGGCCCGTGACTGCAACTATGATCTGGCACTGCTGCGGTGGGGATGCACAGCCCTTCTGGAGATCTGCCACAGGCACCAATGGCAGGAACCCCTCGCTCCGGTGTGGGCAGATATCCTAGAATCGCTGGTACAGTTTCCGCAGGATGAAACGGGGTTCATGATCGGGGACGGAGTTCCCTATGCCACATCGCACCGTCACTTTTCCCATCTGCTCATGATCTATCCGCTGTACTTAGTCCACCCGGATGAACCGGAAAACATCCCGCTGATCCGCAAGTCCATGAAACACTGGTTGAGTTATCCGGAAAAGCTGCGGGGCTATTCCTTTACCGGTGCTGCATCCATGGCCGCTGTGTTGGGGGATGGTGATACTGCATTGGACAACTTGGAAGGTTTGTGGGAATGGCTGCAGCCTAACACCATGTACAAGGAATCCGGTCCGGTGATTGAAACACCTTTAGCCTGCGCACAGACGATCCACGACCTTCTTCTGCAAAGCTGGGGTCAAACCATCAGGGTATTCCCTGCCGTGCCCCAGCGCTGGCCCGACGTTACATTCCACAACATGCGGGCCGCAGGAGCGTTCCTCGTCAGCGCCACCAGGCGGGATGGAAAAACGATCTTTGTACGCATCAAGAGTTTGGCCGGCGAGGTGTGTCGGGTGACTACAGACATCCCGTCCCCCGTGATCACTACGAGCCGTGGAGACAGTCTGCCCGTGCACCACGGCACCGACGGCATTCTCGAAATACATCTTGGCCAAGGTGAAGAAGTGATGATCTGCCCGGCGGGCAGCAGCAGAAACGGCACCATTGAGCCAGTGCAGGTTGATGCTTCCCTCATTAACTACTACGGCCTCAATGCTAAGCAGTGTCAGCCCAATCTGCCGCGCAGGTGCGTTGCTCGGGAAGGATAACGCACCAGCAAACCTCCAACCGGGGTTTTATTCTCCTAGCCAACCGGTCAGGTCCCTACCCGGCGTCACCGGAATCCAAAAACAAGAAAAGACCCGCTGCAGCACAGTGGGTCTCTTCTTGTCAGGCCACGTTAGACAGTAACGCCCCTCTTCCAGATAGCAATATCGCGAAACTCCATTTCCTCATTCTTGGCCAAACGGTCTCCCGATGCCACGGCAATAACTTGGTCCAGCAGTCGCTGGGCAGCTTCGGCAAAATCGTCGCCTTCCACCAAGCTGCCGGCATTGAAATCCATCCAGTTGCCCTTAAAATTATACAGCTTACTGTTCGTGGCAATTTTCAGCGTGGGCACGCACGTCCCAAAGGGCGTGCCCCGACCGGTGGTGAAGAGTACCACTTGGCAGCCGGCAGCGGCCAAGGCTGTGGTAGCCACCAAATCGTTGCCGGGACTGCACAGTAGGTTGAGTCCCGGCGTCTGCACAATCTCTCCATAGTCTGTAACATCCACCACGGGGCTGTAACCACCCTTTTCTGTACAGCCCAAAGATTTGTCTTCCAGCGTTGTAATTCCGCCGTCCTTATTGCCCGGTGAAGGATTTTCATACACGGGCTGGTTATGATCTAGAAAGTATTTCTTAAAGCCGTTGATCAGCTCAACGATCTTACCGAACACTACTTCATCCTGGGCACGATTCATCAGGATCTGCTCGGCGCCAAACATCTCTGGCACCTCCGTCAGAACGCTGGTACCGCCTTGGGCCACGAGAAGATCGGATACCCGGCCCACCAACGGGTTCGCGGTAATCCCTGAAAGGCCGTCACTGCCGCCGCACTTCAGCCCCAACTTCAACTGCGCTAGGGGAACCTCTTCCCGCACGGCATTCCCAGCCTGCCGAGCCAAGGCCACGACCATATCCGAGCCCACGGCAACCTCGTCCTCCACATCTTGAGCCACCAGGAACTGAACTCGCTGCTCATCGTACTCACCCATTACCTTCTGCAGTTCCTGGATACGATTGTTCTCGCAGCCCAGGCCCAAAACCAGAACGCCACCGGCATTGGGATGCTTGGCCATGGCAGCAAGCATCTTCTGGGTGGTGAGCAGATCCTCACCCAATTGGGAACAACCATAGGGGTGCTTAAACTCGTAGATACCGTCCACCAAACCTTCTTGCCCGGCTGCGGCCAGCTTAGCCACAGCAGCTCTGGCAATCAACGTAGCCGTCTGGTTGGTGCAGCTGACCGTGGGCAAGATCCAGATCTCATTGCGAACACCAACGCCTCCGTCACGGCGGCGAAATCCCTGGAACGTCTGGGGCACCGGTTCAGCCGGAACCGGCATCGAAATCGGGTCATATTGATATTGGAGCTCGCCTTCGAGATTGGTCTTCACATTGTGCGTGTGGACCCACGCGCCAGCGGCAATAACTTCCGTGACGCGACCAATGGAAGCGCCGTACTTGATGACCTGTTCACCAACGACCAGCTGTCGCAAGGCGAACTTATGGCCCTGGGGAATATCTTCCTTAAGAATGACCTGTACCTCATCAACAATAAGCTGGGTGCCGGCAGCCAGCGGCTGCAGAGCAATGGCAACGTTGTCCGCGGCGTTAATGCGAGTATGCATGGGAATACCACCTGCTTCCAATAATGTGGCTGCAGCCGAGGCACCTGGAGGCATTTGCTTCTCTGTCCCAAGCCACCTTGGCCGTGCTCTGATCTCTCTATTGGTTCACGGCTTGCCGGCGAAAATCCTGCCTCAGATCCGTGCTTGGACAGATCCCCGGCGCGCCAAGAGCAGAGGCACTGCCCCTGCTCTTGCATGCACTCACTACAGCGAAACGGCTTCAGGTCTACTTGCCAACGAAGTCCCAGAAGTTCTGGCTGAAGAGGGCTCGAATATCGCGGCGAATTTCCTCTTCTGTGGGCCGCCAGCCGGCCGTCAGAGCATCGGAGTATTTGTCCACCAATACCTTGGCGATAATGCCCCGCGAATGATCCCATTTGTAGACCAATTGGTCGAGAACTCGAGCATCCGAATGCTGAGGAATAACACTGAGACCCAGCAGTTCAATGCGCATCCTCGTCATTTCTTCCACAAGGCTGGGGTTATTGAGGAACCACCAGCAGCCGAATACCATCAGGTTGCGGAACTTGCGTGCGGTGACGGCCAATTCATGTTGGTTTTCCCGAGCCAGCATGGTCACCATAAACTTGTTGTCCGGATAGGTACTGCAGAGGTATTCCACGGCGCGAATGTTGGACTTACCCAAGGAGTCACCGGCCAAGTTCAGTTGGTAATTGACCAGCTTATTGACACCAATCATCATGGCAAAGGGAATATCCAGTTCCCGACAGACGGGAATGACACACTGCTCCACAATGCGCGAACGCAGGGAGTCTTCGGGGACCATGTAGACTGGAGGCAGCGACACAGCCATATAGAGGGCATCCATCTTTTGGGCCCATTCTTTCAAAAAGCGCTTTACTTCTGCGATGGACCGCTGGTCCAAATCTTTGTCCACCTCATAACCCCACTCCTGCAGGGTCTTGTAACTTAACTCATATTGGTTCAGCAGCGGATCAATCCGCAGAGCAGCCTTGAAGCGGGGATCGTTGTTGCCGACCTTCTCCCAGACGGCTCGCTCTGCATCATCAAAGGGATCATTCGTCATGACAACTTCTTTCACATTGGAGACAGCGAATACTTTATCAATGTACTCAGCGGTACTCATGCTGGCGAAGTACTCCCGGTAGCTGTTGAGATCGCGGGTAGAGACATCCAGGCCCATTTTGGACAAGACGGTCAGAACGCCTCGCTGTGCTTCACTGATGGGCGAACGTTGAATGAACAGTGCATCCCAAATCAAATCGGCTTGTTCGCTCTTGCCTAGTTTGAAAAACGCCTTGTAGTCCATGGTGCTGTAGCGAAAATACTCAGCAATGAGATAGTGGTACGTCACCAGCTCATCAATACCCCACAACAGCAGCTCCCCAAAGTCAGCGGCATAGAGATGGGTGTGTACATCGGTGATCGGTGCGTTTTGTACTTCCTGATGAATGACGGCCTGCAGTTGTTCCACATTACTAATGGACATTCAATGTTCCCCTTTCGCAGATGGTTTTCGCTGCGGTTGAGACAGCTGCCGTTCTACTCAACCGAGATGTTCGGAACGACTAGACTTGGGAATGGAGGTCATGCCTGCTGGTTGCCGGGAGGCTTCGGGCTGGCCCAGCGCTAAATTTGGGTTCTCTTGCCTCCAATATACTTGCGATAAGCAAATAAATTCCGGAAATCCAGGTGAATTCATGATATATCATGATTCGGTGCCCTGTCAACCGCTGGGTTAAGCGTCGCCCGCGAACTGCCAGCGAAGGTCAAACATCCCTTGGCAAGCCAAAAGCGGGCCAGAGCAGGCGTACCGCAGTGCTGTCCAAAAGGCCCACACTGTTAAACCATGTCCGGGAAATCTTCTCATATAATTGCGCCCAGCACCAATCGCATGTCCACGGGGACTCCCGGACCAAGCAGTCTCCGCAGCAGGGACGAAGATGCAGGCCTCTGCCCTGCGGTCTCCACAACCGCCGTCATGCCACCTGGCAGCACCGAGATCCATGGGCAGCGGACCTAAGCCAACTGCTGTTCGTCCCAATAGAACACATCCCGCATGACCAGTACCACAGCACCCATCACCACCGCATCGCGACCAAAACGCACCGACTCAATACGGACATTGCGCCCGGGTATTTCCATGGAGCGGGATGCCACCACTTGTTTGATCGTGGGCAGAATGTAGGGAAGACCGTCAAAGACGTCGCCACCCACCAGTACCCGCGAGGGATTGATGATGTTAATGGCATTGGCGATGGCCAAACCGAGATAGGAACCCGCTTCGCGGAACACGTTGAGCGCCAACTCATCCCCTGCTTTGGCAGCTTCGCAGAGATGGGAAAATTGCAGGGTGTTAATGTCGCCCTGGACAGCATCCATCATCACCGTTGGCAGCCCCCGCTTCATGCGCTCTCGGGCCTGTTCGAGAAGGGCTGCAATGGACGAAACACTCTCCAAACAGCCGTACTTGCCGCAGCGACAGCGAGGGCCATCGAAGGCCACCATGGTATGGCCAATCTCCCCGGCGCTGAAATCCTCGCCCCAGAATAAGCTGCCGTTGACGATCAGGCCTGAGCCAACGCCCACGCCAACCTTCAAAGCCAGCAAATTGTGGGTCCCGGGAGAGTTGCCAAACCAGTATTGACCCATGGCCATGGCATTACAGTTGTTTTCGACCTTCACTGGCAGTCCGTAAGCCTCGCGCAGGGCATCGCCCAACTCCAACCGCCGCCAGCCAAAGGCCGGCGCATGCAGAATGTGACCGTGGACGCTGTCCACAATACCATGGGCCGCCACCCCTAGGGATGTCACCTTAGCCCTTTGGGAACCAATATCTGCGAAGAGCTGGTCCACGGCTTCTTTGGCCTGGCGGATGATATCTTCCTTGGTGACCCCATCCAAGGGTTTTTCGTAACGGGCCTTGATCTCGGCGTTGAGGTTGGTAATAACGCCAGTGATGGAGCCAGCTTCGATGGAAAGGCCTGCAAAAAATCGCGCATCGGCCACCAGATCCAGCAAGATCGGTTTGCGGCCAATGTGATTCTCACCCGCCCCCTGTTCGCGCACCATACCCTCTTCAATTAAATCCGCCACAATGCGCGTCACTGTCGAGGCATGCAGCGCCGTCTGTTTGGCGATGTCTACACGGCTCAACGGCCCTCGCTGGCGAATGGCATTGAGGATTAACCCCCGATTCATTTCCTTCATCAGTTCCAAACTACCAGTTGATCGGCTCGGCATGGTATCGCGTCCTTTTTCTTAAAATTAGCCAACGGCTCTGATCAACGCTTTTTCGGGGCTGCAGGCTGCAGAGGTCAGCCGCCGAACAGTGGCGCGTTGTCTCTGAGAAATTCCTGATGCTCATGGAACTGCTGGCTCAGCGCTCCATAGAGTGCACGGTTGCGTTCATACAGCTTTCTGTAGAGCTGGTGCCGTCGAGCATCATACGTTACTGTCCTGCCGATGGGGATAGCCTCCGCCACAAAGGAGAAGTCGCTGGCGCACCCCAAGGCCACCAAGCCCATAGCCGCTGCGCCAAAAGCGCTGCCTTCAGCAGATGTGGGAACCGCCAAGTCACGACCAAAAACATCGGCCATGATCTGCAGCCACGTGGTGGACAGGGCTAGACCGCCGGTGGCTCGGATTTCATCGGGAACTCCGTTGATCTCCGTCAATGCTTCATAAATACTGTACAGCTGGAAGGCCACACCTTCCATGGCGGCACGCAGCATGTGACCTTTACTGGTCTGCAGACTCATCCCGAAGTATACGCCGCGGGCATCGTGGTTCCAATGCGGGCAGCGTTCCCCAGCTAAGTAAGGAAGAAAGAGCAGGCCGTCGCAACCTGCAGGCACGGTGCCGGCCATGGCATCCAACTCAGCAAAACTGCTTTTCCCTTCCTCGATCTCGGTCAGGAACCATTTTAAGACATTGCCGCCGTTGCTGGTGGCCCCCCCGGACACCCAATGGCGCAGTCCGAGGTAATAGCACCAAGTCTTCTCCTGCCGATGCAGTCGCGGCTCGGTCACCACTTCCCGTACGGCCGCTGATGTCCCCACCATGAGAGCCATGACGCCAGGACGAACAGCACCAACACCGAGGCTGCTCAGGGTTCCATCGGAACCGCCCACCACCACGGGTAAACGTCCGGGCAGACCAGTGCGCAGTGCGGCTTCTGGCTGGAGACCCTGCAAGATATGGGTCGGTTCCACCACAGGACTGAGCCAATCGCGAGGGATCCCCAAATGTTCAATGAGAAGTTCATCCCAATCCAACGTATGGATGTCCAACATACCCATGCCAGCCACATTGGAAGCATCGGCGACCAACTGTCCGGTGAGG
>PWMW01000312.1 GCA_003559095.1 Clostridiales bacterium
CGACTACGGAAGTCGACCGTGTTCTGAAGATCACCGAAGAAGTCGTTCGTTTTCTGCTCGTTCGCAAAGAAGAAGAATGAGCAAAGGAGTGACGTAAGGTGTTGAACAGATGTATTCTCATTGGGCGTTTGGTTGCTGATCCTCAATTGCGTTATACGCAGAGTGGTATTGCGGTAACAAGTTTTACCATTGCTGTGGATCGTCCCTTTACCAGCCAGAGCGGTGAACGGGAAGCAGATTTCATTGATATTGTGACGTGGCGGAAACTGGCCGAAACCTGTGCCAACCACCTTAACAAAGGCCGCCTGGTAGCTGTTGATGGACGTCTACAGATTCGTTCGTACGACGATTCCAACGGCATCCGTCGCAAAGCCTCTGAGATCGTCGCTGACCAAGTACGGTTCTTGGATCGTGCTGATTCCGGCAGCGGCGGTAGCGGCAGTGGTAGCTACAGCGACAGTTCCAGCAATGATGGAGGTTCTAGCGACTCGCCCGAACCGGGATTTGATGATGTCCCGTTCTAAATTCTGAGGTTTGGAGGCGAGATTATGGCAAGAGATAATCGCCGTCGGGGGAGAAGAAAAGTATGCTCCTTCTGCGTTGATAAGATTGACACTGTAGACTATAAAGAAGTGGGCCGTCTCCGTCGGTATATTACCGAGCGCGGCAAGATTTTGCCCCGTCGGATCACCGGCAACTGTGCCCGGCACCAGCGTCAATTGACCGGAGCAATCAAACGTTCCCGTCAGATGGCCTTGATGCCCTACACAATCGACTGATCAAAGGAGCAGCTGACCAAGCTGCTCTTTTTTTCGAGTGGATGGACACCTGCCGTTGCTTCTCCATCCGCGGGCAGGAGTGCCACACGGCTTTGCAGAATTTATATGGTTGACGATAATAAAGGTGGTGTCCATTGGTGAAAACCCGCTCCTTGACGGAAGGGGCCATGCTGACTACGCTCATGGTTGGGCTGACCTACCTCAGCCTTTATTCGGTGTTTATCAGTATGCTGATCCCTGTTCCCCTCATTCTGCTGGTCATCCGCCACGGCCTGCGAACCGGTGTTTTGGTATCTGTGGTTTCAGCCCTGGTATCCTCGCTGGTCTTCAGCTCACCGCTGATGGCTATCAACTTGTTGATTACCGGCCTTTTGGGCATCGCCTTGGGCATTGGACTGCGGGAAGGATTCGGTTTTGTGCGGCTGTTTCTGATTGGGGTGGGCACGTCCTTGGTCACCTTCGCGCTGAGGGTCGTGATGTATTCCATCCTCTTCGGGGAAAACCTGCTGGCCATGGGATTGGACGCCATGGAGACCAGTATCAACCAAGCCGTCTTCTTGTATGAGTCCCTCGGCTTGGCACCAGATGTCATTGCGCAGATGGAAGAGCTTACCGTCGTGATGGCGGAAGCTGTGCGGCTGCTGCTGCCTTTGGGGATTCTCATGACCGCTGCCATCCAATGTTTTGCCAATCTATTCTTTGTACGTCTGCTGGTGAAGCGGATACCGTCCATGGACGTTACTGTGCCTTGGGTGCCGCCGTTTGTCCAATGGCGATGGCCCTGGTATGCTGTGTGGGGATTCATCCTCGTCCGGCTGCTGTCTATCGTGCCCGTGTTCATAGCTGTGCCCGACGAACTGTGGGGGGCCCTGATCCTCAATTTGGATTTGTTCTTTGTTTACCTTTTCTTACTGCAGGGCTTGGCCATTGTGTGGTTCTTCCTGGATAAATATAACGTCAGCAAAGTGCTGCGTGTGGTTATGATCTTGTTCCTGCTGCTGCCTGGTGGGCCGGTAACGCTCGTCTTGGCTTTAGGCGGAATGTTGGATACTTGGTTTGATTTTCGTAAGCTGAACCGAAAAAACGAAGCCACGGAGGGATGATTAGTGAAAGTAATTCTGACGCAGGACGTGAAGAAGGTTGGCAAGGAAGGCGAATTGGTGGAAGTGGCTGAGGGTTACGGACGCAATTACCTTATTCCCAAAGGCTTAGCTCAGGAAGCCACCTCCGGCAACGTGCGCCGTGTTGAGAGTGAAAAGAAGGTTGAAAAGGAAAAGAAACGCCGGGAACTGGAGGCTGCCGAAAAAGAAGGCAAGCGCATCGACGGCCAGACGGTGAAGATCCAAGGTAAGGTGGGCGAAGCCGGCAAGCTCTTTGGTTCCATCACGTCCACGGAAATCGCCGAACGCCTGCTCAAACAGTACAAAGTGGATGTGGACAAGCGCAAGATCGTCCTGAAGGATCCCATCAAGCACTTGGGTACCCACGATGTAACGGTGAAACTGCATCCGAAGGTGCATGTGACCATTCGCGTGCAGGTGGTGGAAAGCTGATCAGCATCCGGATAGGATCCGGGCCGCAGACCTCTACCCTGACATCGGCTGCATCGAGGCGAAGTGGCTGCTGGACATCGTTCAAGACCCACGATAGTAGATTTAAGAGGAAAGGCTTGTGAAACGTTTGTTGGAAAAATGGCTGCCGAAGCAATCGGCACAGCAGAGTAAGGACACGGAGGCCATGGACCAGCTGAGCCGTCAGGTGCACGCTGTCTATAGTCTTCTTAAGGATCTCTATGGTGCGGAACAACTAGTGCTCAAGGCTGGAAAACTCGAAGCACTGACACTGATGGAATCTGACGATCTCAAGGATCAGGTGACCGCCCTGTCCCGTTTGGTCTTGGAAGACCCGACAGTCCAGGAAGACGAAGAGGATCGGGATCTGGCTGCGGAATTGGATGCCCTCCAGGATCACCTGGCTGACCAGTTGGCTCGCCGCACTGTGGAGGATGATCTGGAAAAGAAGATCGCCGCCAAGATGCAGGAACGCCACGAAGACTACATCAAAGAAATCCGCAGTCAGCTGCTGAAAGATGAAGCCGGCCCAGACAACTCGTATACTTTGAAAAAGCTTGCTGACTTGGAAGCACTGGAACAGCGTACGTTGGCCCGCTCGGCTTTGGAGGCCATGCGGCCGCAAGTCCTGGCCGATGTGGTGGGCCAGGATACCGCGGTGCGCTCGCTGATGACCAAATTAAGTTCGCCGTTTCCGCAGCACATTCTGCTGTATGGGCCGCCTGGTGTGGGTAAGACCACCGTAGCCCGGCTGGCTTTGCAGGAAGCGAAACGCCGTCACCATACAGGCTTTCAAGAAGAGGCACCATTTATCGAGGTGGACGGCTCCACCATGCGGTGGGATCCCCGGGAAGTTACCAATCCCCTGCTGGGTTCCGTCCATGACCCCATTTACCAAGGAGCCAAGCGGGACTTGGCCGATGGCTCCGTGCCGGAACCCAAGCCCGGCCTGGTCACCGATGCCCATGGCGGCGTACTTTTCATTGATGAGATCGGTGAACTGGATTATGTGCTGCAGACGAAATTGCTGAAAGTGCTCGAAGATAAGCGGGTGTTCTTTGAGTCGTCCTACTATGATCCTGACGATACCAATGTTCCCAAATATATCCAAAAACTGTTCCAAGAAGGGGCTCCGGCAGACTTCGTCTTGATCGGCGCTACCACGCGGGATCCCGCCGACATCAATCCGGCTTTCCGTTCCCGTTGTGCAGAGGTGTTTTTCGATCCCCTGACGCCGGGGGATATTACCGGTATTGTGGAGCGGGCAGCGCAGCGCCTGTCTGTGGTCCTCGCCGAGGGTGTGGCCCAGCGTATTGCCGAGTATACCATCGAAGGACGCCAGGCGGTGCGTCTCTTGGCCGATGCATACAGCACGGCCTTGTACCGCTTAGGACCGGACCACTCGGGGCCGGCCCATATTGAAGTGGCAGACATTCAAGAAGTCATCGAAGCAGCCCGCTTGGCTCCCTATGCTCCCGAAAAGGCTTCGGATGAACGGGAAGTGGGCCGGATTTTTGGACTCGGTGTCAGCGGTTACATGGGTTCGGTCCTTGAGATTGAGGCCGCCGTGTTTCCAGCCAAGGAAAAAGGTAAGGGCCAAGTGCGCTTTAACGATACGGCGGGTTCCATGGCCAAGGACAGCGTCTTCAACGCTGCCTCCGTGTTTCGCCGCTTAACCGGTGAGGAATTGTCGGCCTACGATGCCCACGTGAACATCATTGGCGGGGGACGCATTGACGGGCCTTCGGCCGGTGTGGCCATCTTCTTGGCCATTCTCAGTGCCGTTCGTTCACAGCCGCTGCCGCAGTGGGTTGCGGTCACCGGCGAGATCTCCCTCCAGGGCAAGGTGAAGCCTGTAGGCGGTATCCATGCTAAGCTTTATGGGGCCCGTCAAGCAGGAATCCGGACCATGTTCATTCCCAAAGACAATGCCCGGGAGTTATCCCAATCACCCAAAGGCCTCGACGTCATAGCCGTGGAAACGGTGGACGAAATCTTGGACACATTGTTCCCCGATGGCTGGAGCTAACGCGCAAAAACGACCAGACAGCGCTTTTGATACGGACCTGTCTGGTCGTTTTCCTATGTCCGGCAGCAGCTACTGCTGCCGGTGTTCGTGGTGTTAGCAGAGCTTGCGGGCACCGGCAGCGGCATTGAACACGAATAGCCGCGGCTGCAGGCCGGTCTGCCTTTGATACTCCGGCAGTACTCGTTCCTCGAGATCTGCCACTTCCGTACTGGGGATCAGCGATACGGTACAACCTCCAAAACCAGCCCCGGTCATGCGGGAACCATAGGCCTGCGGATTGGCCCGTACCAGATCCACCAGCAGATCCAATTCGCGGCAGCTCACTTCATAGTCGTCCCGCAGACTATCATGGGATGCGTTCATGTATTGGCCGAAGGCGGCCAAATCACCACTGCGCAGAGCTTGAACACTGTCGATGACCCGCTGGTTCTCATCGACCACATGGCGTGCTCGGCGGGCCAGAACATCCGGAAGCTGATCTACCTGCGGGCGTAGCTCACAACCTACATCTCGCAGGGACGTTAGGTCCGGCTGCCACTGCTGTAGAGCCTTGACAGCGTCCTCACACTGCTGCCGCCGTTCGTTGTACTTGGAGTCCACTAGGCCCCGCTTCACCGCCGTGTCAATGACGGCAATGGCTGCCCCGGCTTCGTGGAAGGGTGCCGGAACCTTTTGGTACTCCAGGGTGCGGCAGTCCAGGAAGAGGGCATGGCCTTCTTCGCCCAGCATGGAGATGAATTGATCCATGATGCCGCACTGAACACCTACGAACTCATTCTCGGCCTTTTGTGCCAACGTGGCCATGAGTACAGGATCCAGCTGCAGTTTGTTCAGTTCATTAACAACCACCGCTGTACCTACCTCCAAGGCGGCGGATGATGAGAGGCCGGCCCCCTGGGGTACATTGCCCTGCATCACAATGTCCATGCCCTGCAGCGGAACTTTGGTAGCCTCCTGAATCATCAAGCACATGCCCCGCATGTAGTTGGTCCAGCGATGGCGCTGTGTAGGTTGGATGTTGTCCAAAGCGAAGGTATCCTTAGCATCAAAGTCCACAGAATACACCCGTACCTGCCGGTCATGTCGGGCTGAGGCCGTGAGCATAATCTTGGCGTCCACAGCCATGGGCAGAACAAACCCGTCGTTATAATCCGTGTGTTCGCCGATCAAGTTCACCCGTCCAGGAGCCGCCACTGTGATGCTCTGGCCTGCCTCTGGGAACTGCTCTTGGAAAATTCGCTGCAATGCTGCTGCATCCATAATTACTGTTCACCCCGCAGGCGGCTGGCCTGGGCTTCCGGTGTCATGTCGGTAATGAATGTACCGGCTCCCGACTCCACTCCAGCCAAATATTTCAGTTTCGTTTCTGAGCGATTCAAGGGATAAAACTCAAAGTGAAAATGGTACGCCTCATGCTGCCCTTTGCTGGGCGCTTGGTGCAGCACCATGATGTAAGGCATGGACATGTCGAACACTTTATCATACTGTACCAGCAGTCGTTTTAAGACACTGGCCAGATCCCGCTGCTCCTCTGCGGTCATGGCAGCAAGGCTGCCTAGATGGCGTTTGGAGTAAAGATGGGTTTCAAAGGGATAACGGGCAAAGAAGGGCACGAAGGCCGCAAAACTGCTGCCATCCACCACAATCCGTTCCGCCTGCCTTTGCTCCTCAGCGAGGATATCACAGTAGAGGCAGCGCCCCGTCTTGGCTTTATGTTCCTCCGCTGCTGCCAGTTCTTTCTCCACTACCGGGGGGATGAAGGGAAACGCGTAGATCTGTCCATGGGGATGATTCAGTGTTACACCCACGGCCTCGCCTTTGTTTTCGAAGATAAACACATACTCGATGTTTTCGCGGGCGCCCAGCTCCTCATAGCGATCCGTCCATACCTGAATCAGATGATGAATGTGTTCCTCGGACGCTTCCGTTAGGGTGCTGTCATGCTGGGAGGAATACAGCACCACTTCGCAGATCCCCTCCGCTTTGGCCGTGGGATACAGCTCACTGCTGGGCACGTCTGGTTCCGGGCCAGGATACTGCAGCGAGGGAAAGCGGTTCTCGAACACCACAATTTCATAGTTCTCCGCCGGTACTTCCGTGGGGAACTCGCCGGGCTTGGTAGGGCAGAGGGGACAGAACTCAGCCGGCGGCTTGTACGTACGGTCTTGGCGGTGGCCGGCCACCACCACCCACTGCTTCAGCTGGGGATTCCAGCGCAATTCGGACATATTTATTCTCCCTTCTTCGGTGCCGGCTTCGCAAAGGTGTAGAAGATAATCCGGCGGCCATCCTCTTTCGTTACGACATGTTTTTCCAAAACGAAAAACCTCCTTTAATGAGACGCGCGACCCTGTTGCGGCCGTGACTATGGGCGGCGGAACAGCGGGAATCTACTGGGAAAATCCGTCAGGATGGGCCTGATGCCACTGCCAAGCAGAGGCGATCAGGGTTTCCAGATTCTCATATTGGGGATTCCACTGCAGGTCCCGTTTGATGCGTTCACTAGAGGCCACCAGCACCGCGGGATCGCCTGGCCGGCGCGGACTTTCAACCACCGGCACTGTGCGGCCCGTGACCTTCTCCACCGTGCGAATAACTTCGCGTACAGAAAAACCTTGACCGCAGCCGAGATTATACGCGGTGGTGGATCCGCCAGCCGCCAGCGCATCCAAGGCAAGAATGTGAGCATCGCTGAGATCATTGACATGGATGTAATCGCGGATACAGGTACCATCAGGAGTGGAGTAGTCTGTGCCGAAAATCTCTATATGCTCTCGCTTACCAAGGAGTGTTTGGAGTATAATAGGGATAAGGTGCGTTTCGGGTTGATGATCCTCACCAATCTCGCCGGAGGGGTCTGCACCCGCGGCGTTGAAGTATCGTAGTGATACAGACCGGATGCCAAAAGCTGTGTCGTAACGGCGCAGAATGTGCTCGACGAAGAGCTTAGACTCTCCATAGGGATTGGTCGGTGCTTTGGGATGGTCCTCGTCGATGGGAACACTGTGTGGCTCGCCGTATACGGCTGCCGTTGACGAAAACACCAGCTTGTCCACCTTGTGCTTGACCATGGCATCCAAGAGGTTCATCGCGTAGGCCGTGTTGTTGCGAAAATACAGATCCGGCCGCTGGACGGACTCACCAACCAAACTCAATGCTGCAAAATGAACGACGGCATCCACGGAGTACTGACCAAAGACATCCGCGATAAAGGCTGGATCCCCTAGGTCTCCCACATGGAGTGGAGCATCCTTCACCGCTTGACGGTGGCCTTTGTAAAGATTATCCAAGACAACGACATCTCGTCCCTGACGCTGCAGGGCTTTCACCGTATGGCTGCCGATGTAGCCGGCACCACCAGTAACAAGTATGGCCATGTTCATACCTCCTCGCTGGCCATCACGGGACACCTTTGTGTTCCGTGAGTTCCTTACAGAAGAACTTCTAGATAAACAGTTTACTCCCTTTGGGTAAACAAAAACCAATTCTGTTAACCTAACCAAAACTCATATCTTAGGAGGAATTTCCTTGAAAACCTGCATTCAAACGGACAAAGCTCCCGCCGCCGTAGGACCTTACAGCCAAGCTGTCACCATCAGCAGCCCAGGCGCCACCGCTTATGTTTCCGGTCAGATACCTTTGGATCCGCAAACCGGTGAAATGGTGACTGGCGGTATTGAAGCCCAGACGCGGCAGGTGTTAGAAAACCTCAAGGCTGTTGTGCAAGCCTGCGGCAGTGACCTGGATCTGGTCCTGAAAGTGAACATCTACTTAACGGACATGAACCATTTTGCGGTGGTGAATGCCATCTACGGAGAGTATTTCACGGATCATCCACCGGCAAGGGCCTGTGTGGAAGTGACGGCGCTGCCCAAGGGTGCTGATGTAGAGATGGAAGCCGTGGCCTTCTGCCCCGGAAAGGATGTTTAGCCGATCCATGCGTCGTATTCGAATCGGTGTGCTGTTCGGAGGACGATCCGGAGAACATGAAGTTTCGCTGATGTCAGCCCGCTCCATTATTGGTGCACTGGATCCAAAACGCTATGAAGTTATCCCCATAGGCATTACCCGAGACGGCGTTTGGAAACGTCCCAACAATGCCTTGGAACTACTGCAGCAGGGTCAGTTGGACGCTCTGCAGGAATCCCTGACAACATCGCAAACTGCCGTAGCGTTGGACCCCAAGGCCAAGGATGTACCGCCTTTGGATGTGGTCTTTCCCGTGCTGCATGGCCCCTACGGCGAAGATGGAACGGTCCAGGGTTTTTTGGAGTTGGCGAATCTGCCCTATGTTGGTTCCGGCGTCTTAGGTTCGGCCGTATCCATGGACAAATCCATTATGCGGAGACTTTTTGCCGAAGCCGGCCTGCCGTTAGTACCCTGGCGCTCCTCCCTGCGCAGCCGCTGGCAGCAGGATCCCGAATCCGTGCTGACCGCCATTGAAGAGCAATTGGGCTATCCCTGTTTTGTCAAACCAGCCAATCTGGGGTCTAGTGTCGGCATCAGTCGGGCTCGCAGTCGCCACGAGCTGGAGGCGGCTCTAACTACTGCTGCCCAATATGACCGGAAGCTGGTGGTGGAGCGGGGCGTCGTTAATGCCCGGGAGATCGAGGTCAGTGTTTTAGGGAATGATGAACCCCAGGCATCCCTGGCGGGCGAGATCCGACCTGGCGGGGAGTTCTATGACTATGCCACCAAGTATTTGGAGGACTCGTCGGAACTGCTGGTGCCAGCTCCCCTATCTCCGGAGCAGCAGGAACAGTTTCAGCAATTGGCCGTAGGTGCCTTTCAGGCCGTGGACGCCTGCGGCATGGCTCGGGTTGATTTTTTCTTGGCGGAGGACGGCACTATCTTCGTGAACGAAATTAACACCATACCTGGATTTACCCGGATCAGCATGTACCCCAAACTTTGGGAAGCATCGGGTGTGGCCTATGGTCAATTGTTAGACCGTTTGATAGAATTGGCAGTGGAACGTCATGAAGACAAAGCAAAGAATAAGGCAACACGCATTTGACGAGTCCCCACACCGGTGGATCGCAGTGCGGACACCATGAGGATGTGCGAGGACTCTGTGCTGTCGCGGGGACAGCCAGATAGCGGCTTTTGCCGCCATACCGCTGCGGGGAGGGACGGATTGTGGTCTTACGGGACGTAACAAAATACTACGGCGACACGCTCGTGATTGAAGCCGCCAACGCATCCATTCAGTCCGGTGACCACATTGGATTTGTGGGCCCTAACGGCATCGGCAAGACAACCCTGCTGCGCATTATGGCCGGCCGCGAGCCGTGGGACAGCGGGCATGTGGACATGCCGGGTCAGTACCGCTTAGGGTTTTTGGATCAAGAAGTGCCAGATATCGCTGTATCTCTTTATACTTACCTGGAAGAAGCTTTTACCGATCTCATTCATACAGGCCGCCAAATGAAAGCAGCTGAAGAGTCCCTCTCGTTGCCGGAAGTGTACGAAAACGAGGACGCCTTGGCCAAAGCTATGGAACGCTATGCGAAGCTGCAGCAGATGTTCGAGGATGGCGGCGGCTATGAGTACCAGGTGAAGATCAAAAGCGTTGTGCAGGGCTTGGGATTTACCGATGACGAACTAGAACGGCCCCTCAACAGTTTCAGCGGCGGCGAGCGGATGCGGGCGCAGCTGGCGCGGCTTTTGCTTTTGGAGCCGGACCTGCTGCTTTTGGATGAGCCTACGAACCACTTGGACGTGGAGGCCAGTGAATGGCTGGAACAGTACCTACAGGCCTACCCTAGGGCGGTGGTGGTGGTCAGCCATGACCGTTATTTTCTGGATGTGGTAGCCCGGCGTATCTGGGAGCTGGATGGCTGCCGCCTGTACCAATACAAGGGCAATTACTCTCAGTTCATGCCCCAGCGGGAACAGCGGATTCTGCAGCAGCAAGAGCAGCGGGAGAAACAGGAAGCGGAGATGCAGCGCATCGAGCAGTTCATCCGCAAGTTTGGAGCCGGCACCCGCGCCCGCCAGGCCAAGAGCCTCGGGAAGCGGCTGGCCCGTATGGAGCCGCTTACCGAGGCATCCACAGGAACGCCCGCTGCCATGAAGTTCATGTTCCGGCCGCGCAAGACCAGCGGCAAACGGGTGGCTTATCTGGAGAACCTAGCTTTCCAGTACGAAGATGGTTCAGAACCAGTACTCACCGGTGTGCAGGAAGAAATTACACGGGGTGAGCGGATTGGTCTCGTGGGTGCCAACGGCAGCGGTAAGACCACACTGCTGCGGGTATTGGCAGGCCAGCTGCAGGCCCAAGGCCAACTGCGGTGGGGAACCGGTGTGGAGGTAGGATATCTTTCGCAGACGTTCCATTTCACATCAGGGTATACGGTGCTTGAGGAATTATACAATAATTTTGACCTGACCCTGGGCGAACTGCGCTCTGTCTTGGCGCGTTTTTTGTTCCGCGGCGAGGATGTATTTAAGACCACCGATGTTCTTTCTGGTGGCGAGAAGAACCGCTTGGCCCTGGCCAAGCTGCTCCTTTCAGCGCCCAACGTTCTGCTCTTGGATGAGCCCACGAACCATCTGGATATCTACGCCCGGGCGGCATTGGAACAGGCGTTGTTGGACTTTGGCGGCACCATTGTCTTTGTTTCCCATGATCGCTACTTCGTGGATCGATTGTCCACGCGGCTTTGGGTCATGGATGGGGGCCTAGTGCGCAGTTATGCTGGAAGCTACACGGAGTACAGACAGGAAGTGCGCCAAGCTGAGCTGGCGGCCAAAAAGCAACTGGAGCAGTCGCGCAAGCGGGTCCAGCAGGTGCAGAATACGCGCCGGCGCAGTGCCGATCGGCAGGAGTCTGTGGAGGAGTCCATTGAAGCGTTGGAGTTGGAAAAACAGCGCCTGGAGAAGGAACTGGCGTCACCCCATCTCTACCAACAGGAAGAGAAGAGCCGCATGACGGTGTCTCGCTATCGGAGAGTTCAAGAGCAGCTGGAAGAACTATATTCCCAGTGGGAGCTGTTTTGGGAGTAGAACGATCAGAGCCCGCAGCGTTGGATATGAGGTGTTGTAGTTGGTGAATCAGGATATGGGAGGCATTCCCCTTAAGGGTCTCGAAAATAATGCTGTACAGGTTCCACAGGAGCTGCTGCACAACCAGAAAGAGTTAGGGCTCGAGGCTGTAATGCTTTGGATCCAGCTGGCTGCCTTCGCCCAGCGGGGCGAAGCCGTCTCTACCCAGGCCTTGGCTGAATGTATGGGTATACCCCGAGCCCGTGTGGAAACACACCTGGCGGCTTTGGCTGATCGCGGCTGGATCAACGATGAAGGTATGGAAATCCGTCTCAGTGTCCCGCCCGTGTCACCAGCCGAAACCGAGTTGGACGGACCGGAGGAAGATACGCCGCAGGCGCCGCCAAAGATGCTTGACCCTGGACAGGCGCAGTTCGAATGGCTGGTGAACTTCTGGAGTCACCGGGTGGGTGCGGCTGATCCCGATATCATGCGCAAACTGCTCTTTTGGATGGAGCAGAAGGGTATGTCCCATGAAGTAATCGCTGTCGCCATTGAAGAGATGTGCACCAATGCCCAGCGCCCGACCCTGGCCTATCTCGATGGCGTGCTGCGTAACTGGTATCAAGAAGGCATTCGCGAGTACCAGGATTTGACGGAACGGCCCCATCTGGCCAAAGTACTGCCTGCCAATACCCAAGAACAGCGCATCCATCCGGATGCAGAGCGCAAATGGAAGGAGTTGTTCCCCGATGAGTTTGACCAGTAATTCCGTGCCGATGAATCGCGACGCTGAACAGCAGGTTCTGGGCATTCTCATCAAGCATCCGCACAAGGTGGATCAAGTCATCGATAAACTGCGCCCCGCCCACTTTTATGATCCTATGCACCGCAAGATCTACGACATCATTGTTGATCTTTACAATGAGCGGGGCCGCATTTCCTACACCCAAGTGTACAATCGCTTGCGCCGGGAAGAACAGCTGGAATCGCCAGCAGAAATTCTCATTGCCCTGACCCAATCCTTCTCGGCCATCAGTGAACTGGACCCCAGCGTGGAGATTCTGCGCAACAAAGAAGGGGCCCGCCGGCTGCTCCACGCAGCGCAGGCCATTGAAGAAATCGCCGTGGCCGACACCGATGAAGAGCTCAGTGCCGTCCAGGCTCGGGCCCAAGAACTGATCTTTGCAGCCACGCAGCGGGAAAGCGAAGGCGAAGACGATGCCAAGACCCTCCTGGAAGTTCTGAACAAATGCTATGTCAAGTTGGTTGAACGCCGTCAGGGTCTCGACGAAGCCTACGGCCTCTCCGTACGTTTTCCTTCCATCGACGGCATGACCACGGGCTTTAAGCGCAAAGACCTTATTATCTTGGCGGCCCGGCCCAGTATGGGGAAGACGGCCATTACCACCAATATGGTGGTCAATGTAGCCAAGCGGGAAGTACCGGTTCTCATCTTCAGTCTCGAAATGGACGACGAACAGATCGGGGATCGAATTGTACTCAGCGAGTTCTTCACCCATAAGCAGTCGGGTAAGTTCGAGATTACCAGCAACGAATACCAAACACGGCTCAGTGACGAGCAATTTGCCCAAGCCCAGCAGGTGTTCAATGAACTGTATAATTTGCCGATTACCATTGTGGACAAACGCGGCTTAACCTGTGCCGAAATTCGAGCCAAGGCCCGCAAAGTTAAGACCGAAAAACCCAATCTTGGCCTGATTGTCATTGACTATCTGCAGTTAATCAAGCCGCCCCTGAACAGCCAGAAATCCTGGTCACTGCAGATCGGTGAAATGGTGCGGGAACTGCGGGACTTAGCCGGAGAACTGGATGTTCCCATCATTCTCCTGTCCCAGTTGAACCGGGGTGTGGAAAGCCGCGAAAACAAGCGGCCGATGATGTCGGACCTGCGTGACTCCGGAAACATTGAAGAGTTCGCCGATATGGTGGTCTTTCTTTACCGGGAAGACTATTATTATCCGGAGCAGTCCAAGCAAAACGGAACCGAGGGACTGGTGGAAATTATCTTTGCCAAACAGCGCAAAGGCCCCACAGGCACGGTGCAGCTGCGCTTCGTTAAGGAGTATACGCGCTTCATCGATGAGTTCCCCGGAGGGCAGGTGAGTCCCAATGGGCCTCTTGGATGATCTGGAACGGACCAAACTGAAATTTATGCAGGTGGCGGAACAGCTGATCAAAGAAGGTCAGCTCAGTGAAGCGGACATGGAACATATGCTGGCGGTATTCGACGCCATGGACAGTATGGATGAAGAAGCTGTGATGGCCGCCATGGTGGAGATGGTGTGCAGTGAAGACGTGGTACGGATGTACCAGCGTATGGAAGTGCTGGATAAGGGATTTGGAACCTCCTGAGCACCGGGAACGCAGCAGAGACCCGGACTGCCCGGGGAAAGGACGTGTAGTGGCATTGGAAGCTTGGACACCCCAGCAGCTCGTTAGGGAATATAGGTTTCGCTTCAAAAAGCGATTCGGACAAAATTTCATCAGTGACAAAAACCTGCTGCAGAGCATTGTCCAGGATGCCGGCGTCACCTCCGGTGACTGGGTTCTTGAGATCGGACCGGGCTTGGGTACATTGACACAGGCCTTGGCGCAGTCTGGAGCACAGGTCACAGCTGTGGAATTGGACCGAGATTTGGTCCAGATACTGCGGCAGCATCTGGAGCCCGCAGCCATCTCTGTCGTTGAGGGCGATGCCCTGGAGTTGGACTGGGCGCAGGTACTCCAGGGCAGCGGCTGGCAGGGCCACCCGTTGAAGATGGTGGCCAATCTGCCGTATTACATTACGACACCGCTTGTCATGAAAGCACTGGAGTCGGCGCTGCCTTTCCAGACGGTCACCGTGATGGTGCAGCATGAAGTGGCCCTGCGTATGCAGGCTGCACCGGGCACCAGTGACTACGGGATTCTATCGTTGGTAGTGCAGTATTACAGCCAGCCCCACCTCTGCCGGGTCGTCAATGCCGGGTCTTTTTATCCAAAACCAGACGTAGATTCCGCTGTGATCCGCCTGGATGTGCGGCAACAGCCGCCGGTGGGGGCACCCAAGGCGGCCTTGTTCACTGTGATCAAGGGCGGGTTTTCCCAGCGCCGGAAAAAGTTCCGCAATGCGCTAAAACATGTCCTGCAGGATTGGAACCTGGATATGGCTCAATTGGATGCGGTCCTTGCGGACTTGAATCTGGATCCTAATGTGCGGGCGGAGGCCCTGTCGCTGCAGCAGTTTGGCGCCATTACCGAGGCACTGTTGGCGCTGGGGGCGCAACCCTGATACGAAGAAACCGCTGCGGACGCCGGCGGTTTTTCTGTGCAGGCGCTCGTTTTCGGAGCAGGACCGTGCCCAAGTGGCGGTTTCGTGTCCATAGACCTGCACCAGGCGGGGAAAGGTGGGGAAGCATAGCATGCCAGCGAAGGCTCTGAAGATACGAATCATGCCGGGAACCTACGGAATATGCCGTTTGGACAAAGACAGCCCCATCCCGCCCTGGGCGACGAACAGCTGCTTCGTTTCTGCGACAAGGACGTCGGAGGAGCTGTCCGTCGTCTGCGAAGCAAAGGACATACCCCATGATGTGCAGTGTGAGCGGCCGTGGAATATCTTGGAAGTCGTGGGACCGCTGGACTTCTCGCTGACAGGGATCCTTGCTGGATTGAGTACCGCCCTGGCACGGGAGGAGGTTAGCATCTTTGCCATCTCGACGTACAATACAGACTACCTTCTAGTCAGGCAGGGGGATCTCAAGAAAGCCCTGGATGCACTGGAAGCGGAACAATTCGAGGTCATTCGCTGACACCAACAGCCCATGCTGCCGTGGAATTTCTGGTAGTTCACTGCCAACCCCACCGCGGGCTGACCCCGACGGCTGTGGCTTTTTTGTCCAAATGCGGTGTACGGTGTGGCAGTTTTTTGTTATAATAGAGCAGTGAAATGTGCGAAAAATCACCAAGAATCATACCTTTCCCGAAAGTGGGTGATCCCATGGATGTGTTGAGAGATGCTGTGTTCATCAGCCCTAGTCGCGGACCCCTGCCATTCGAGTCGGTATTCACGGATATTCTAGCCTTTGCGGCACAGCATCCGGAGGATCAGTATCACTTGATGGTAGGAACCGATTCGCAAGTGCGCGACGATGCTACGGAGCATGTTACAGCCCTGATTGTGTACCGTCAGGGGAAAGGCGGCCGCTATTACTTCGAGCGCGATCGTCAGTTCAAGCAGCGCAGTCTCCGCCAGCGCATTTTTTACGAAGCATCCCGCAGTTTGTCCGTGGCCAGCCAGCTCACAGAGCTCTTGGCCGATGGCGGGCATGAGCTGGATGTGGAGATTCATCTGGATGTGGGTAACAACGGCGCCACGCGCGAGCTCATCAAAGAGGTGGTTGGCATGATAGTTGGTTCTGGTTTTCCCGCCAAGATCAAACCGGATTCCTACGCAGCCTCCAGTGTGGCCGACCGTTATACCAAGTAAGGAAACGCCGGTGCTCCGTGGAATCGACATCACTGAGTACCGGTGTTGCGCGTTACGGCGGGCATTTTGGGGTCGGAGGGACCGCCGTGCTGCCCATGCCTGTTGTTTGTTCTTTGGCCACCTCAGCGGCCAGAAGCGTTCGACGGACCTCTTTCGAAAGGATGATAAGCGATGAGTGAACGAAACGTGATTGACGCCACACCTGTTGCCAGAACCCGCGCTTCTCTAGTCGCTGATCTGCAACGGCTGGGAGTGGAGCCTGGCAGTACCCTCTTGGTACACAGCTCGCTGGGTTCCTTGGGCTGGGTGGTGGGCGGTGCCGGTACCGTGATCCAGGCTCTGCTCGACGTGCTTGGGCCGGAAGGGACCTTGGTGATGCCAGCTCATTCTGGATCGCTGTCTGAACCCAGCGAATGGGAGAACCCGCCGGTGCCAGAGGCCTGGTGGCCGTTGATTCGTGCGGAGATGCCGCCCTTTGATCCGCGAACGACCCCTTCCCAAGGGATGGGGGTTATAGCTGAGCAGTTCCGCACATGGCCCGATGTGCTCCGCAGCGATCACCCCTGCGTTTCCTTCTGCGCCCGCGGCCCGTTGGCTGCGGAGATCACTGCCGATCACTCTTTGGAGTACAGCCTAGGGGAGCGGTCACCGTTGGGTCGGTTGTATGAACTGCAGGCACAGACACTGCTTTTGGGTGTGGACTACAGTGCGAATACTTGTTTCCATTTGGCAGAGTACCGGGTGAAACACACGCCGTCCTACACGGGTCATACTCCCATAGTAGCGGACGGACAGCGCCGGTGGACGGCCTTTGCCGATGTGGATTTTCAGAGTGAACGGTTTCCGGCCATCGGGGAACTGTGGGATCGCACAGGCGCCGTGCGGCTCAATTGGGTGGGTTCCGCAGCCTCCCGGTTGTTTTCGCTGGCAGAGGCTGTAGATTTTGCCCAGCAGTGGTTGGACCAAAACCCCCTTGGAAGTCATTCTCCGAGCAACCCTAAGGAGTCAGACGCCAACAACGAACGGTCTTAAGCTGAGGTTTTCCGACGCCGGGAGCACCAGCATGGCTATGAACTTTTGCAACGCGTGGAAGAGCACGGGATCGAATCCGTGCTCTTTGTGCATTCTCGGACCGCGTTCCCGTAAGCCAGGTCTATGCTTTGCGGCAATAGTGCACCCGGAACGTCCAGCGGATGGCCGTCTGCCTGTGTTCGGTCAGATAGTCCATGGCCTTGCGGCCAAAGATGAAGCCGTAGGTACTGAGGATGGCATCCAGCGACCCGTATTCTTGCTGGGCTTCGTAGTCAAAGAAGTCAAAGTGCAGTTCGTCGGCCAAGACCCGGTGGAACACACCTTCCGTGTCCACTTCAGTGACTCGCTCCTCACCTAAGATCACGGCCGCCAAGTCTCCGCCATACCAGAAAGGCGCAATACCGACGTTCACCACAAAGCCGCCCTGTTTTGTAACTCGCAGACTTTCTGCAGCGAAGCGGCGGATTTCCTCGGGGCGGAAGATGGGGAGGGTTACCGCCAGCACCAAGTCAAAATAGTTGTCTTTGAACGGAATGTCCAAAGCACTGCCTGGCACAAAAGAGGCGTTGAGAATGCCTGCAGCGACCGTTTGCCTCAGTGCTAGGGCTCGCATGGCGTCTTCGATTTCTAAGCCGATGACGGCCTCAGCCCACCGCGCGACAGTCAATGTGGAGCTGCCGGTGCCAGAACCCACGTCCAGTATCCGTTTTCCCTGGAAGTCAAAATGCTGCCGAAGAACCGCGAAGGTATCAGGATCTTTGGGAACCGCTGCAAAGGCGTCATAGACGTCCGGAAAGTCCCGGTACAGGATATCCCAACGATTTTCAATGGTGGGCGGCAGGTCTTTGGGCATGCTCATCCCCCCTTCTAATATGGTATCTTCGCCGTCGGGGTGGGGTTCTCGGCGTCAAGGACTCGCTGCAGCAGCAGGCGGGCCATGGTCGTCTTCGCATCTAGGTAGGCGGCTTGGTCGGCGACATTGTGCAGTTGCTGCGGATCCGCTTCTAAGTCGTAGAGTTCTTCGCTCAATGCCTGCTGCTGTCGATCCCAACGGACACAGTACATGAAGGCATCAGTGCAGATCATGCGCGTGGTGCTGTGCAGCGGCTCCTTGTGTTCGCAGTACACCGATGCACGGTGCTCCTGTGTTCTGCCGTTTAGAATCGAACCCAAACTGCGTCCCTGCATGGAACGGGGCTGTTGGATGGCGGCTAGTTCCAGCAGTGTGGGGACAATATCCAGTGCTTCCACGAAGGCGCTGCTGGTTTGGCCCGCTTGGACCTGCTCCGGATAACGCAGCACGAGGGGAACGCGGGCGGCCGAATCATAGCCGGGAGCGCCCTTGCCCAAACGACCATGATCACCTAGGTGTTCGCCGTGATCACTGGTGAATACAACGATCGTGTTTTGGTCCAAGCCCAAGTCCCGCAGTTCAGTGAGGATCCGGCCAGCATGGTGATCCATTTGGCTCACATACGCGTAGTAGTACTGGCGCAGCATCCGCCAATGGTCGGCGGTGAAGTCCGTCAAGGCAGGCGTGTCAGCGGGGCCCAACGATGGGAGCCGCATAGCCTCCCGCTGGTACAGATCCAGGTATTCCTGGGGAGGCAGCAGGGGCGGGTGGGGAGCGTAGAAGCCGGCAATGGCGAAAAAAGGCTGGTTCCCGTGGCTGCGGAGAAACTGGATGGTCTCGGAAGCTACGAAGGCCGAATGCGAAAGCTCGTCTGCGGCGCCGAAGGGTTTCAGGTCAGCATGGATGTCCACCCGGGGCTGCGGGTCACTACTGTCCGGCCAGTTCAGCTGCGACTCCCACTGCGCTCGGGCGGGGGGCAGACCGCAGTTGACCAAAGGAACGGCCTCCGGGTCCTGGCGGGCCACCCAAGCCAGGTAGGCATCGGGATAACAGCCCGGTTCGTCGGAGAGCAGCAGTTGATCGAAGCCATAGTCAGGGTGGGGATCCCGGTGATCCCGGTCGGCGTGGGGCTGGAAGTGCAGTTTGCCAATATTGGCCGTGCGGTAGCCGGCTGACCGGAATAAGCTTTGGACGGTGAGAGTGTCTTCGGGCAGGGGAATGCCGTTGCGGCCAATGCCCAGACTGCTGGGATACTGGCTGGTCAGCATACTCATGCGGCTGGGCATGCAGACGGCATTTTGCACATAACAGCGCCGGAAGTTCGTACCTTGGGACGCCAGTGCGTCCAGATGCGGTGTTTGCACAATACCTTCAGGATCATTGACGCCCAAGGCATCCCAGCGCTGCTGGTCTGTGTAGAGAATCAGGACATTGGGTCGCTGTGGAAGCGGCATCGGGTAGGCCTCCTTCAATCCATATCGTTTTCGGCAGTAAAAGCAACACCAGGTCCATACGGGGCCAGAGCCACCGTGATGTAGGGATTGACACACGTATCGTTGTGCTCATAGGCAAACTGCCACAATCGGCGGCTGAGGTCCCGGAGCACACTGTCATATGCAGCAGCTCCTGTGGACAGCAGATTGTTGGTCTCCATGGGATCCGCCACCAGATCATACAGTTCATCATAGTCAAAGCCGTTGTATACATATTTCCACTCTTTGGTGGTTACAGAACGCTGGATGCCGTAGAGTTCGTTGCCGTTGGTCTGCGTGAAGATAGCGTCTCGCCAGCTGTTGGGCTTCTGATCATGGAAAAAGGGCAGCAAACTCTGACCGGAACACTGGGCTGCCGGAGGCAGGCCGGCGGCTTCCAGGAATGTTGGCGCAAAGTCTGCCAGGGAGACGAACTGTTCTACGGTGCGTCCGGGGTTCTGGATGCCTTGGGGCCAGCGAACGATTGCAGGCACACGATAACACGCTTGGAAACAGGGCAGGCCTTTGGCCCAGAGGCCATGTTCCCCCAGATAGTCGCCATGGTCAGAGAGATAGACGACCAAGGTGTTCTCGGCCACTTCCGGATCTAGGGCATCGAGAATCTGGCCGAACAGCCAATCTTCATAGGAACAAAAGGCCAAATAGTGGCGAATGGCCTCGCGATGCTCTTCGGGATCCAAGGCAGCAAAAACGTCCTGCATTTTCCGATACAGTCCAGGTTTGTCCTGCATGGCATCCTCGAACGATTCGGGCAGCTCCGGCAGTTCCGGGTAAAGATCCAGGAAGCGCTGGGGTACGATGTAAGGGTCATGGGGACCTAAGGTGCCGACGAACTGGCACCAGGGTCCATCATCCGTCGTGCGGCTTCGCAGCCGTTCCACAGCCGCCGTCACGGTTTCACGGTCCCTGAAGGGAGATTCGTGGACTCCGGCTAAGGTGAAGGGAGGATATCCAGGGCGCTGCAGCTGCAGGTGCCCACGGTCTTCTTTGTGCTCTGTGGGTCGCTGTTGGTACTGCTGCCATTCCGGCCACGTGCGGTAGTCTGCCAAATCGTCGGATGTCAGTCGTTTCTCAAAGAAGGCATCCAACTGCCAACCGTGATCTGCTGGCGTCGCTTGGGAACTTACATGCCATTTGCCGCTGAAGAAAAGATCATAGCCTGCTTCTTGGAGGGAATCGCTGAACAGAGGTACGCTGAAGTGCGGACCACGCGAAAGGGCATTGGCCACCTGTACATTGTTCCAGACGCCATGTTCCGTGGGGTAGAGTCCGGTGAAAAAGGTAGCACGGCTGGGGCAGCAGTGGGGCGATGGGCAGTATGTTTGACTGAACGTTATACCTTCTCGGGCAAAAGCTTCCAGACGCGGCATTTGTGCTCGGGAGAATGGTGGTGCCGTGTCCCAGCGCTGTTGGTCCGTCATGAATATGAGAATATTGGGTCGCTTCATGAAGATCCTCCTTGTCGAAATTAGTCGAAAAAATGATGCCAGCGTATGATTTCGCCGGAGCAAGCAGATATCCTTTACCTTTGTTAGTTTGACATTAATA
>PWMW01000294.1 GCA_003559095.1 Clostridiales bacterium
GGGGGTTTTGCCGACTACAGCGTCAAGCTTGAGGTTCTTGACTCCGAAGGCCGCACCTTGGGTACCGATACCGCCTCTGTGCAGGCTGTGGCCGAGTACCGCTCCTACGAGCAGCCCACGGCCAACACAGCCCGGCTGCGGGTGAAGGTGGATGCAGTGGAAACATGGACTCCGGAGACCCCTGCCTTGTATACGGCAGTGTTCACGCTGGTGGCTCCCGATGGCCGTGCAGTGGATTTTGAAAGCTGCCGCATCGGCTTTAAGACTGTGGAGATCAAAGATGGCGTCATCTTGCTCAATGGTCAGCGTCTGCTGGTGCGCGGTGTGAACCGTCATGAACATGAGGCCTACGGCGGGCGCACCGTTTCCGTGGATCACATGATTGCAGAGATTAAGTTAATGAAACAGTTGAACATCAACTCCGTCCGGACGTCCCACTACCCGGATGATCCTGTGTGGTATGACCTCTGCGACGAATGGGGTATCCTTCTGGTCTGTGAGTGCAACGTGGAGACCCATGGGGTCATGGGCGGTCTGACCCACGATCCGGCTTGGGGTACGAACTTCTTGGAGCGAGCTATCCGCATGGTCCTGACACACAAGAACCATGCGTCCATCTACTCGTGGTCCCTGGGCAACGAAAGCGGTGTCGGTGCTAATCATGCCGCCATGGCCGGTTGGATCCGCGAATACCAGCCAAACTGCCTTTGTCAGTATGAAGCCGGCGCTCCGGGGCCCAACGTCTCGGATGTTCGCGGCCGCATGTACGCGCAGCAGGAAGATATTATGAAGATGCTGACAGATCCAGTGGATACACGACCCATCGTTCTGGTGGAATTTTTGTATCAGATACGCAACGCTGGCGGCGGCATGCACAAGTTTTATGAACTTATGGAGAACCACCCCCGGTTCCAAGGCGGCTACATCTGGGACTGGCAGGATAAGTGCCTAGTGCAGACCACCGCTGAGGGCGAAACCTTCTTTGCTTACGGCGGCGACTTTGACGAAGCGGTTGTGGACTGGCTAATTCCTCCCTTTATGACGAACAACGGGATTGTGCTTCCAGATCTGACACCAAAACCTTCTGCCTTGGAAGCCAAACAGGTCTTCTGCCCCATTATCTTTGAAGCTCCGCGTTCGTCACCGTGGGATCTCAAACATGGTTTTGGACACTACATTGTCAAGAATCGCAGTCTCAAATGGGATTCCTCCCACTACCGGGTACGTTTTGCCGTACGAGAAGATGGCCGCGTCATTCACAGCGGCGAACTGCCCATTCCGCGGCTGGCGCCAGGTGAAGACGCACCGGTGACCTTCGCCGAAGACCTTCCGCAAACACCCAATGCCCACTACCACGTAGAGTTCTCCATTACGTACGCTGAGGACACAGCCTATGCCAAGGCTGGCGATGAACTGGGCTGTTACCAGTTTCCGCTGGCCAGCGGACCGTCGGCCGCCGACGTTCCCACAGGAGCTGCAGCTGCTGGGGTGGAAGGCCCAACCATCACGGAAGACGCCGCTGGCTTTCAGATTCAGGGCCAGCAGTTCTCCGTCACCGTGAGCAAGGAAAGCGGTCTGTTGGAATCATATGTGCACAACGGCAGCCAGCAGTTGATCCAGGGACCGACGGAGTGCTTCACACGGCCGTACTCCGGATTGGATGCCCACCCCGGTTGGGGTAAATATCCGCTGTGGAGTGTTTTAGACGCCGCACAGACCAGCACCACCCTGCACTCCTTGCAGGTAGAACCTCTGGGCGCCCAACGAGTCAGTATTGAAAGCGTCCGTGAACTGCGGTTTGAGCAGAGACCGCAGGGCATCTTGGTGAGCCATCGTTTCATCATTGATGCCGCAGGGACAATCCAGGCCTCCCACAAGTTCGTTGTGGATCCCACATTCCAGGACCTGCCGCGGGTGGGTGTGGAGTTAATTCTGGCCCCAGGCTTTGCGGATGTGGAATACTTTGGCTTCGGCCCCGGGGAGAACTACAGAGACCGCCGGCAGGCTGCCAAACTGGGTGTCTTCAATAATGCCATCGCCGCCGAGCATTTTCCCTTCATTCCCCCATCGGAATGCGGCGGCCATGAAGAAACCCGTTGGCTGCGGGTCCAGGGACCGGAAAAACGTCAGCTCAAGGTCATAGCGTCGGTACCGTTCCACTTTGATATTCACCATAACTCCATTGATGACTACCAGCAGGCAACGCATGAGCATAAACTGCCTCGCCGCCGCGAAAGTTATCTGCACATTGATGCGGCCCATGCTGGCATCGGCAGTGACATGGGCTGGAGCACGATGCTGGTGGATGAGAACAAAGTAAAAGCAGGCACGTATATCTTGGAATACACCGTGCGCTTCGCATAAAACGTTCCCGACGACGATAACACCGGCTTGACAGGGTAATTACAGTTCATGAACAAGAAAGGGCAGGTTCTCTTCCCAGAGAACCTGCCCTTTTTGGTTCAGCTATATCCGCGGCCAAAACGGCCGAGCTGTCTGCATCCTTAGCGATGGCGTTCAATGAGATCCCAGAGATCCTCTAGAAAGTCCGGGCTGGCCGCTCGCTGCTCATCACCCGCCGTCACAATGATCTCCAGTTCCTCGAGCAGTGCGTAGTAGCGCTCCTCCAGCTCCGCGCAGTGCTGCTCCGCAGCAGGATCGGGTTCTGGCTGCCAAGGAGTGTAGCTGCGGGTCTCTTCTGGAACAGGCTTCCACTGGTACCAGTATTGGAGTTGAAGGGTTCCACCCATGGTACTGTGAGTTCCAAAGGCCAGTTGAATCCTCTGTTCGCCACCGGGTCGGCCGGCCCGCCAACTCTGGCGAGCCATGACAAAGTCACCGGATGAATCCAGCAGACCTGGAATATCACGGGTGGACTGCCCGAACGCCACCGAACGCTCCCCAGCTAATGGATGCGGCTCGGCCACAGTCAGATCCCAGCCACTGGCGATGTTACCGCTGGCACTGATGGTCGTAAAGAGATCCCCTGTGACATTACTGATCAGCTGTTGCTGCATGGGTATCTCGATGAGCTCTTCCGGATAAATAACGTTTGGCGGCGGCGCGTATGTGTAGATCACATGCATGTTCCGATTCGGTGAGTCGGGCGTGCGTCCCGATGATGTAACGCGGATCTCGATGGTGTGGTCATCGAATACTCCAACTACATCGGCGCCATTGCTCCACTGGCGGCGGTCAAACATATCCTGGGGCAGTGTTTGCCAATCATCACCACCCCATCTGTAGACGGTCTCCGTGTGCACCCAAGCATACTCTTCTGCTGCTGCGGCCCAACCGGGAATTGCAAGCACGGAAATAACTAACAGCACGGTCAGCCAGCATTGCCATGGTTTCTTCATCGGCTTTACCTCCTTCTGAAAACTCTTTCCCTTTAACTCCTTCACCGGATGACGGTCTGTTCCTGTCTAAATCTGCAATTTGTCAACCCGCCTCATGCTTGACAGTTTCCGGTCAACCAACCAGCGGTGATGGGCGGACGGCACTCCGTGGCCGCTGTTACGCGCCTTGGTTCCATGGTTCTCTTTGCACCAGCTTTTTTTTAGAACTAAATTAACCAAAGAAGGAAGGAATTGATCGATATTGCGAGAAACTTTACTCGTAAGTTGTCATACGACTTATGACTTATGACTAAATCATACGGATGATGTGATCCAGTCAGCTGCGAACCGTGTCCCGAAGTTCCACGTTTCCCACCGGCCATTGCTCATTGGAGGTCATAGTATGCAAAAGGAATTCCGTATTAAACAGGATGATGAGCCGCTGTATTCCCGTGTTGCCAAAATATTGCTGGACGAAATCACAGCTGGCGTCTTCAAGAATGAAGAACGCCTGCCCTCGGAGGAAAAACTGGGCAAGATGTTCGGTGTTTCCCGGGCCACCATCCGTGAAGCCCTCAGTGCCCTAGAACGACAGGGACAGTTACAGCGAGTGCAGGGTTTGGGAACGATTCTCACCCATAAACCCAAAATTCCCATGGGGACTGGCATGGAACGTCTCGGTAGTTACACCGACTATGTCAAACAGTACGGGGTCAAACCCGGAACCCGCAGTGTAGACTTTCACTGGGAAGAAACACGACCAAAGTTCCAAGAGCTTTTCGGGCCAGAGACCACCCATACCGGCGTGTTGACTCGAACGCGAACCGCTGATGATGAGCCGCTGATGATATCCAAAGATATCATTCCCATGGAGATCCTTGGTCCGGAGTTTCAACTGAGTTACATGGGGGAAAGTCTTTTCCAATACCTGGAGCACAGGGGTCTTGTGCTTGCGTACTCAGAGATGATCATCTCTGCCATTGCGGCCGACGAGGATCTGGCCCACCGCCTCGACGTGGACCCTGGTACACCGCTGTTGGTCATCGATGAAACGTACTTCAACAACAAGAATGATGTCGTGCTTTGGTCATGGAATGTCTATCGAGTTGATCGCTGGGAGTTCCGGTGGTACCGTTCAAGCAGTCAGGAGTGAGTCATGTGGCCAACACCCGCTTCCTCGTCATCGGGGCTACGTTCTTCGACAGCATTTTTCACGGCCTGGATGCCTTTCCGCGGCTGGGGACCGAAGTGTTTGCTTCGGGACAAGACTTCGCTGTGGGCGGCATGGCCATCACAGCCATGGTTTTGAGCCAATTAGGTGCTGCCACCACGTACTGCAGCAGTATCGGTGGGGATATCTTTGGTCAGATTGTCGAAGACGAACTGCGCCGAACAGGCTTAGATCTGCTGCTGTGCGAAACCAGAAATGGCCGCACCAGCCACACGGTGGCCATGGCCCATGGCAATGACCGAGCGTTCCTCAGCATCCTAGGGCAGGAAGTTCATGACAGGGAACTGTTTCACCGCTGGCGGACTGCCCAGGCCACCGACGACTTCCACCACATGGTTCTCCATGTGGGGCTCAAAGATGACGAATCCTGGCAGCTGGTCTGCGAGGCCGCGGATTTGGGTTTTACCACCAGTGTCAGTATCAGCTACGAAAGTCTTGAGCTGTTCCGCCAAGGAAGCATTCCCAGGGATGATTGGCTAAACGTGCCCAACCTCGTCTTCTGTAACACCCTGGAAGCTCAGGAAATCACGGGTCAACGGTGGGAAGAAGCCTTGACGACCTTGAATGCGGGGACGGCACGCACCATCGTAACCTTGGGAGCCAACGGAGCCGCCACAATAGACGATGGTGGCACGTTCCTGCATTGTCCAGCGCTGCCCGTCTCCCTGGTGGATACCACCGGTGCCGGTGATGCCTTCGCCGCCGGTGTTCTGCGGGGCCTCGGTCTGCAGTGGCCGCTGCAGCAGTGCCTGCGGTTGGGTACGGTCTGCGGTTCGCGAACCATCACGGCTTTGGGCGGTACAGCTGGGGCCCCAAAAACATTGACGGAAGCACGTTCGTACTTAGAGGACCTAGGTCCAGTGAAGGAGGGCTCCCAATGAAGTTGGCTATTATAGGCGGTGCTGGCGTCCGCACGCCCCAACTGCTGCGAGCTCTTTTGCTGCATGGCGCTCCCTTGGGATTGACGGAAATTGCCTTTATGGATATTGATACGGAGCGTTTGGACCAAATGTCGTTGGTCCTCAACGGCATTCACGCGGCCCACCAGCACCCAGTGAAGTTGACGTTCACCGACGATCCTATTGCCGCCTTAACGGGCGTGCAGTATGCGTTTTTTACCATTCGGGTGGGGGCCATCGACTCAAGAATTCTCGACGAAACGATTCCACTGCGCCACGGCGTCTTGGGTCAAGAAACCACCGGTCCCGGCGGGTTTGCCATGGCGCTGCGGACGGTACCTGTCATCGCGCAGTATCTGCGTATCATGGAAGAGTATGCCCCTGGTGCCATTGCCTTGAACTTGACCAATCCCGCCGGCCTCATCTCACAAGCGGCCTACCAAGAAGGTTTTGGGAACATCCTGGGCATTTGTGACTCACCGATGGAGCTGTTCAAGGACATCGCCGATGGTGTCGGCCTTCCCAGCGATGAACTTTGGTTTGATTACGTAGGCATCAACCACCTGGGATGGATCCAGATGATCCTCCATCGTGGTCAAGACATCCTCCCAGACATTTTGCAGAACAACGAAGCCCTGCGTCGACACGGAAAGGCCATGATCGAGCCGGAATTTATCCGCACCCTCGGTGTGATTCCCAACGAATATCTCATGTTCTACTACAACAACACCAGTATCGTTAGGCAGCTCACTACCAATAACAGCAGCCGCGGCAAGATGATTCACGCCCTTAACCAGCGTTTCTTCACGGAACTGGGGTTGGCTAAGGGAACGGCCGATCCCACAGCGGCCGCCCTAGATGTGTATCTGCGATACTCGCGGGCGAGAGATGCCACCTATATGCGCCTGGAAACTGAAGCCGTTGTCCAGGACGACAATGGCATTGATGCCATTTGGAACGAAAGCAAACCTGCGCACGGTCACAACGATATTGAACCAGAGGGCTACTCCGCCATCGCCATGGCCATCATCCTTGCGTTACATGGTACAAAACCCACCACTACGACAGTAAATGTGCTGAACCACAATGTCATTCCGTGTTTGGCACACGATGATGTGGTTGAGGTCCAGGCCCGGATCGATGGCAATGGTGTCCATCCCTTCCGGCCCATCAAAGCTATTCCTGAACAGTGTCGCGGCCTCTTGCAGGCGGTGAAAAGCTACGAACGCCTGACGGTGCAGGCTGCCATCGAGCAGAGTTATCGTAAGGCGCTGTTGGCATTGACGGGACATCCTTTGGTGCCTGATGCCTTAGTGGCCCGCCGCATCTTGGATGACATCTGCGCAGCCAATCGCCCATTTTTCTCCGGCGAATTGGGACAGGCCCACCAAACGACGGCATCGCCCGATGCATCACATACCTGATCCAGATACCGGCACCCCGGGATGATTCGCCGGGCAGACGCATCAACCCAGGCAACTGTTAAGCCTCTTGCCAAGGGCAATGAATCGGATATTGCCCATCAGCCGACGGATCCATCCACAACCTAACCTCTTGCAAAGGACGTGGCCCCATGACAGCATTTTCTGTGTTCGATGCCAACAACTCCTGGTATCGCGGCAACCTTCACACCCACTCCACAGTCAGCGATGGTCGGCTCAGCCCTCAGGACGTGGTTCAATTGTACCGCAGTCGCGGTTGGGACTTTTTGGCCTTTACAGAGCATTCGCGCATGACCCGTTTCACGGAACTCAGCACCGCGGATTTTCTCGTCCTCCCCGGTGTGGAAATCCATGCGGATATCGACAAACCCGTGCGCTGCCATCATGCCGTCGGAATTGGAGCAGACACCGCAGCGGCTCCCCACCTCCAAACATTAGCCGATGCCCGCAGCAAGAACTGTGCCGGCGGCCAAGAGATTATCGACAGCCTACGCAGTCACGGATATTTTCCCATCTATTGTCATCCCGAATGGTCCCGCGTAGAATGGGACGACATCCGCCACCTGCATGGTTACGAGGCTATGGAAATCTTCAACTACAGCAGCTTCATGGAGGACAATACGGGCTATTCCCTCAGCCATTGGGATGCGGCCCTGCGCAGCGGCCGCCGGGTTTGGGGTGTAGCTTCGGACGACTGCCATCACCGCCAAGAGGATCAATGCGGCGGGTGGGTCATGGTCAACGCCCCCGAGCTGTCGGCGGCGGCCATCCTGCAGGCACTGAGACTGGGCCGCTTCTATGCGTCCAGCGGACCCAGCATCCACAAACTGACCTACAATCAAGGAACTGTGGAAGTGCACTGTTCGCCGGTGAGGGCCGTCCACTTCGTTACCTACGAGGAACGGGGAGGTGCAGTGAGAGCGGCCAACGGCGAGGATGTAACCACAGCCGCATTTGCTCTATCTGGGAAGGAGACCTACGTACGCGTGGAGTGCGTGGCCGCCGATGGTACCACAGCGTGGTCCAACCCGATCTTTTTTACTTCCTAATACTCGGAGGGTCTCGCAGGGCCAAAACCAACGTCAGTTGTGGCACTTAGCCACTGCGAGGGCGTTCCCTTCCGGATGCTAAGGCAGTGCGATGTTTCCAGAGCCAAAGTGTTATGGATCGGCATCGTTAACCATCTGTTCACAACGCTGCGGCGAATGATTGCGGCTAATCCATCTGCCCCTAAAGTCCCTCAGATAGAATGGAAGCGAACTTGTTCGAAGATACATAGTACTTGTGTACGACCGGCCTGCAAAAACGGGCGCAGTGATCATCAGGGGGGTGATTTGCAGTGGTTCAACAAAACGTGCCTGGAAAAAAAGTGCTTGCACACTGCATTGTGTTGGCGCTCCTGCTTTTATTGGTCATTGGTGCTGAAGCTGCGCCTTACGTAAGCTATACCTATGATTTTTGGGGTCGGACCGTTCCTGCCCCGCAGGCCTATCTCCCGGAACGAGTCATCGATGGTGCGATCTTGGGTATTGGTGCCTTTAGCAATCCTCGTGACATTAAGGTAGCCGCAGATCACGTGTACGTAGCTGACACGGACAACAACCGGATTGTCGTGCTGGATGCCCAGTGGAACCCGGTGCGCATCATTGATACCTTTGACCATCACGGCGAAACCGATGGCTTCAGCAGCCCCTTCGGTCTTGCGTTGAGTCCTGCGGGAGAGTTGTATGTCGCCGATCGGAATAACAGCCGCATTGTAGTCCTGACTTGGGAAGGCGAGTTCCTGCGCACCTTAGAGGCGCCAGAACCCGACGAAGACGGCATTATACCTGAAGGTTTCCGTTATCGCCCCCGGAAAGTGGGTGTAGACCGAGCCGGTCGCGTCTACGTCATCGCTGAGGATGTTTACGATGGAATTCTTGAGTTTGACAGTGACGGTACATTTCGCGGTTTCATCGGAGCCCCTCGGGTCGTCTTAAATATTGCCCAGTACGTGTGGCGGCTTCTGGCCACGCCGGAACAGCGAGCTCGCATGCAGTTGTTCCTGCCCACAGAGTACAGCAACTTGGATGTGGATGACCGTGGATTCATCTATACAACCGTAGCCACCGGCGGTGCGCGGGACGAAGATGCGATACGCCGCCTGAACCCTTCCGGCGCTGATGTCCTGCGCAGGCGCGGCTTTCACCCGCCGGTGGGCGACTATGGAGCGTACCTAGTGGATGATGAAGGCGAGTTGGCCTTCCCCCGCTCCACATTCGTTGATATCGTCCAGCGCGATTTCGGGACGTATAGTGTTTTCGACCGGACGCGCGGCCGTATTTTCACCTACGATGCTGAAGGCCGGCTGCTTTACGTGTTCGGCGGCCTGGGAAGCCAAAGAGGAACCTTCCAAACACCGGCTTCCCTCACCGTCATGGGGGATCGCATCTTTGCGTTGGACTCGGGCCGCGGCGAGATCACTGTGTTCGAACCTACAGAGTACGCTCGCTCTATCCATGAGGCCATTGCCAGTCATTATTCTGGCGACTACGACCGGGCCAACGAGCTTTGGATAGAAATTCTCGGCATGAACAGCAACTTTGATCTGGCATATACCGGCATGGGCCACGCCTATCTGCGGATGGACGAATTCTGGGATGCAATGGTCGTCTTCCGGGCCGGCCAAGATCGTCCCGGGTATTCGGAAGCGTTTGAGCTGTACCGCCGCCAGCAGATCATTGAAAATTTTCCTTGGTTGATGTACGGAATCTTCTTAATTTCGGCAGTGAATGTGGTGAATCGACGCTGGCAGATGACACCGAAAGTCGGTGCTTGGCGGAGGCGGCAACTGCGGATGGCCGCCCAGCGGGAGCTCGTGTCATGGAGACATAAGCTGTTCCTGCAGTTTCTCCATCTTCTAGAGCAACTGTCCTACGCCTTGTATGTAATCCGCCATCCCTTCGATGGGTTCTGGGACCTCAAGCACGAGCGCCGAGGCTCGGCTTTGGCAGCCTGCATTTTGCTATTTATGGTCACCCTAACCTACGTGGCCATGCGCCAGTATACCGGCTTTGTCTTCAATCCCCGTCGACTCAGCGATTTGAACACTGTGGTCGAGATCGGCAGTGTTGTCCTGCCCTTCCTGCTCTGGTCCATGGTCAGCTGGTCGCTAACGACACTGATGGAAGGCAAAGGCACCTTTGGGGATATCTTTGTCACCACCGCCTACGCCCTGGTACCGATTATCTTGATCAATATTCCTTTGACCGTGGTCAGCAATTTCCTGACAGCTCCGGAGGGCGCCTTCTATTATCTGGGCCTGACCGTCAGCACCTTGTGGACCGTGGCATTGTTGGTCACTGCCACCATGGTCATCCATGAATATTCCATGCCCAAGACGCTGGCCACCATGGCCCTAACCTTTGTGGGGATCATTGTCGTCTTGTTCATTGCCCTGCTGCTCTGGGGCGTCTTCGGGCAAGTGATCAACTGGATTCGAGATCTGTATCTGGAGATTGTGTTCCGTATCTAGAAAGGGGCGTGCAGCCATGCAGACAACCAGCAGCACCATGCGGCTGTGCCTTTGGACTGTCCTCTTGGTCGCGCTGTTGGCCGCGCCTACCAGAGGCGCAGCTGATCATTCCTTGGAGTTGGTCTTGGACAACGGGACACTGGAGCTGTATATCCATCCCGACACGGCCGAA
The DNA here is from genome assembly GCA_003559095.1 of Clostridiales bacterium. Lineage (GTDB taxonomy): Bacteria > Bacillota > Limnochordia > Darwinibacteriales > B1SED10-159 > SLOZ01. The sequence goes on from PWMW01000294.1 coordinate 10,597, forward strand.
ATTGCCGTGCGGCAGAAGGTGTCCGACTCCTGGTGGTTCTCCAATCCACCCAACTGGGAACAATTAGAAACCCGGGCTCGGGGACGAGCGAAGAATCGCGTCGGCGCCCAGTTCTCTTTGACCTATTTCATCCCGGGCGATGAATCTCGGTCTTTGGACAGCTACAACGACAGTGTTCTTCTCGACCAATTTTCCATTGAAGTATTGGAAGACCAAGTTCGAGTGGACTATATCTTGGGTGAACAGTGGCCGCTCAATGCCTACCTGCCGGCTATCATTGATATTGATACCTTTGAAGCCATGCTAGACGCCTTGGAATCCGATGCGGATCGTGAGTTTGTCCGGGACAAATATACCATCGTGGCGCTGGAGCCGGCCGGGGACAGCGAGCGCGTGTCGGTCCACAATGTTGACAAAGATTCCGTTTTCGGCGAGTTCCGTCTTGTGGCCCTTGACCAGGATCTCGACGAAGCGCAGCGGCGACAGTTAGTGGAGTTTGCCCTGGGAAGAGTGGCAAGCCAGCGAACGGATTTCCGTGATCGCAGTCATGTCACCTATGCTGAGGTGGCACCTTGGGCCGAAGCTCCCGTTGCCATTGTCAAGGATTTGTCCAACTGGGATCGCGAAGATCTAATCGAAATCACCCGCACGGTGGTGGATCCCGAAGAACTCCAGGCCATTCATGCCCGCATGGGTTTGGATACCCTCGATCAGAATATTACCGTCTTCCGCGTGGTTCTGGAGTACCAACTGGATGGAGACAGCCTCGTTGTCCGGGTGCCCATGGATGAACTGGAATACCCGAAGCAAGCGGTGGACGTGCGGGGCCGCTATACGGCGGCAGGTGGAACGGTAACCCTGCCCCTGCAGACATTGGATCTGCTTCCTTTCTTTGGTGCCGCTGACGTGGATGCCCAAGGCTACATGTTGGTTCCCGATGGCAGCGGCGCCCTAATCCATCTCAACAATGGCAAGAGTGATGCGCCCATCTATAACCATCGTGTTTATGGCCGGGACCAGTCCCTCGGACCGGATCGCCGGGTCTTGACCTTCCCCCAGCACAGCCACCTGCCCATCTTCGGCTTAGTCCAAGCTGAGCAGGGCTTTATGGGCATCATTGAAGAGGGCGATGTGGTCAGCCAAGTGCGAGCCGCTGTGGCCGGTCGGACCAGCTCGTTCAATACAGTGTCACCAACCTTCACGGTCATTCCCATGGCGCGAGTGGATTTGGTGGCTCAAACCGACTCGTACGACGGACAACGATCGCGGGGTATCTGGTTGGATGCCATTACGGAAGCCAACGTCTACCAACCGCGACCCATGGATTCGGACCTGGCAATGCGGCTGTTGTTCTTCCACGGTGATGATGCCAATTACTCGGCCATGGCCACGGCCTATCGCCAGCATCTCTTTGCCGGCAGGTCGCCGCTGGAAGCAGAGGCTGCGGATATTCCGTTAATACTCGAACTTACCGGGGCCATTCACGTGAACCGCCCTTGGCTGGGAATACCCCGGCGGGTCAGTGAGCCGCTCACATCGGTGCAGCAGGTTCAGACGATGATGAACAGCTTGCTGGAGCACGATATTTCCCGCATTCAACTGCGCTATACCGGTTGGTTAGAAGGAGGCGTAGAGCACTTCTACCCCAATGGGGCTAACGTCGATCCGGTGCTGGGAAGCAACCGGGAGTTAGCAGCCCTGGCGGCCTCCCTGGATGAGCTGGGAATTCAGTTCTTTCCCAGTGTCGGCTTTCTCTATCGCTATGCTGATCGCCCTTGGGACGGTTTTGGGGCCCGCCAAGATGCTTCGCGTTTCATGGATCGGACCGTGGGGATCTACCATTATCGACTGAAAGAACCACTGCAGATGTTTGATACCGACTACTACTTCCACATCATCTCACCGCGCACCATTCCGGGACTGGTGGATCAGTTCCTGCCGAGATTCCAAGAGTTGGGCAGCAGCGGCATCTATCTGCACGACATGGGCACTGCGGTGAACTCGGACTTTCGCAGGGACGGCCTTGTGGATCGAGGGCAGGCCAAACAGATCCTCGAAGACCAGCTGCGAAGACTCGCAGGCAGTGCCGACCTTAATATCATGGTCTCGGGGGCCAACGCCTACGTCCTGCCTTATGCCCATACTGTGGTGAATGTCCCTGGGCAGTCCAGCGAGTTTTTGATCAGTGACCAGGACATACCCTTCCTGCAAATGGTCATGAGCGGTTATTTGCACTATGCTCTTGAACCCATGAACTATACCGGCAACTTACGCCAACGTCTGCTGCGAAGCCTCGAAACGGGATCTTTGCCGTATTTTTCGCTGATTGCCGAACCTTCGCTCATTCTTAAGGACAGCGAGTTTGCCCGCTTATTCGCCAGTGATTACCGCCACTGGTGGGCCGTGATGATAGACGCGTATCACCAGCTGAACGACGTTCTGCGCCACGTTCACGGCCAACCCATTGTGAGGCATGAAGTGCTGACTCCCAACGTAGCTCGGACCACCTTTGCCAACAGTGTGAGCATCATGGTGAACTATAATCAGTTCCCCGTCATGGTAGAAGGCAATTACATTGACGGTCTTGGGTATCTTATGAAGGAGGCCAATGGCGATGAGTAGACCTTCATGGCTGCGAGTATCCCTGCGCAATCGCAGAGACCTTAATGGTTTGTTCTTTGTTATCCCGTTCATCATTGGCTTTGTTTTCCTGTTCATGACACCCTTTGCCCAGTCCGTTATTTTCAGCCTCAGTGAACTGGAAATTACCCGCGAAGGGTACAACCTGCACTATGTGGGCCTGCACAATTACAACCGGGCGCTGTTTATCAATGCTGACTTTGTGCCCATTTTCGTCGGTCAAGTGCAGAACATGGTGATCAGCGTTCCAGCTATTCTGATCTTCAGTTTCTTCGCTGCCCTCCTCCTGAACGGGAACTTTCGAGGCCGTGCTTTGGCCCGTGTGATCTTCTTTCTGCCGGTCATCATGGCAGCCGGGGTCATTCTTCATATCGAGAGTGCTGATTACATGACAGACATGCTGCAATCGGGCGGCTTTACCGGTGCGGTGGCCGGAGCAGATATTAAGTGGATGCTCTACCAGCTGCGGCTGCCTGTGTTCTTGATTGAAGTTTTGGTGGCCACGGTGGAAAGCATTCCCGAGATCATCCGGAAATCCGGCATCCAAATCCTTGTGTTCCTCACCGGTCTGCAGTCTGTGTCGGGTGATCTCTATGAAGCGGCAGATATGGAAGGTTGTACAGCCTGGGAACGCTTCTGGCTCATTACGTTCCCGCTGATGACACCCCTGATCGTGACGAACGTAGTTTTCAGTATTGTGGATTCCTTTACGGCCGGAGACAACGAGCTGGTGGCCTTCATCAACAATACCGCCTTTGGCGGCATGGGATACGGGGTCAGTGTGGCCATGAGCTGGATGTACTTTGGTGCTGTGGCTGTAATTCTGGGTTTTGTCCTGGCTGTTACCGCCAAACGCACGTACTACATGAGTTAACCCCGCCGCAGAAGTTCAACCCGAGGAGGTGCTGGCTTTGGCTGCACACATCACATCAGCCCGCTGGGCGAAGGTTAAAGGCTTTACATCTGGTGTCATGCGCTATGCGCTGATTGGAGCTATCTCGTTCGTCATCTTGTTTCCATTGATGGCGAAGATTCCTTCGTCCTTTATGACTGAGGCCGACGCCATCGACCGCATGGTGCGCTGGATTCCTACCCAGATCACCCTAAGCAATTATCGGCATGCCTTTCAGTTGATGGATTACCCCGCAGCCTTTCTTAATTCTCTGCAGTTAACGCTCACTGTCAGCTTGCTGCAGCTGGTGTCCTGCACCCTGATAGGTTATGGTTTGGGACGGTTTCGGTTTCCTGGCGTTAACGCTCTGTTCGCCTTGGTATTGTTTACCCTAATCGTTCCGCCGCAGATGGTGTCCATCCCACTCTATCTCAATCTGCGCTTCTTTAACCCTTTGGGTCTGCTATCGGAGCCATTGAATCTGATCGGCACGCATTGGCCGTTCATCCTGACGTCCGTCACGGGTACGGGTCTGCGCAATGGTTTCTTTATCTTCATTATGCGGCAAGTATTTCGGGGCATGCCTAAGGATCTTGAGGATGCTGCCTATGTGGATGGAGCCAATGCGTTTGTGACCTTTTACCGAATTATGCTGCCCAGTGCCGGCGCAGCCATGCTCATCGTGTTCCTCTTCTCCTTTGTCTGGCAGTGGAATGATCTTTTCTTAAGTACCCTGTACTTGGGCGGTAACTTGAACTACCTGCCCTTCGCGCTCAATGAGATCTCATACATTCTTTATGCCGGCCGCACGGAGTTCTTGGTGACCTATCAGTACGCCTCGATCCTGAACAATGCTGCCATGCTCATGTTCATTGCACCGGTACTGCTGATCTACGCATTCCTCCAGCGCTACTTTGTGGAAAGCCTGGAACGTACGGGAATCAAGGGTTGACCACAGCGCAATCGCATTCTGCAAGAAGGAGGGCCTCCCATGACCAACGCACATCCGTACCGATACAACCTGCGAAACGCAGCAGTGCGGCTCATCGTGATCTTGTTCGCTGTTTTGTGGACAGTGGGTCCGCTGGCGGCAGCGGAGTTTTTCTGGCTGGAAGAGGATTACGAGGAGTACCTGCAGATCCACGCCGGCCAACCGCGTCCCGATCGGGTCATCGTCATTCCAGCGGTACAGTACAGCGAGGCCGAACCCGCAGTGCGGTTGCTGTGGAATCACGACGGATCTCAGGGCCTCTCCGTTTGGATCCCTGAAGATGGCTATATCCAGTGGCAGGTTTGGGTTCCTGAAGCAGGTCTCTACAATATCGAGCTAGATTACTACCCGGCTCCGGGACGCAGTTCCGAAATTCAACGGGAGCTGCGCATCAACGGTGAGGTTCCCTTTGCCGGAGCCCGCTTCCTGTCTTTACGTCGGGTTTGGGTGGACGAACAGCCGATCCGGATGGATAATCGCGGCAACGAAATTCGGGCGCGGATGGTGGAAGCTCCCCAGTGGCAGACGGCGTATCTCCGGGATGACATGGGTTATTTCATGGAACCTTACCTCTTCTACTTCGAAGCGGGGAGCAACACCATCCGTCTTGACGGCAAACGCGAGCCGGTCATCATCCAGGAACTGCGCCTGCGGCAGGCTCCGCCGGTTCCCGCCTATGCGGATGTTCAACAGACCTACGACGAGCAGGGTTTAGAACCGACGTCTGGTCTTTTCCTCAAAGTGCAGGGGCAGAGCTCTACACAGCGCTCGGATCCGACACTCTATCCCATCTTCGATCAAGGTGATCCCACCGTGGAACCGTACCACCCGGCGTTGATCCGTCTCAATACCATTGGCGGTTGGCGCTGGCAGAACCCCGGGCAGTGGATCGAGTGGGAATTAGATATTCCTGAAGAAGGTCTGTACCAGATAGCGATTAAGGCCAAGCAGAACGAAAAACGAGGGTCCTTTTCCAACCGGCGCCTCTTGATCAATGGCGAAGTTCCTTTTGCCGAAGTGGATGTGATCTCCTTCCCCTTCGATAACCAGTATCAGATGCTGGTTCTGGGAGCGCCGGAGCAAGGAGAACCTTACTTGTTTCACTTCACGGAGGGCACGCATACTCTGCGCTTGGAGGTCGTTTTGGGGCCCATTGCCGACATGCTGCGCACAGCAGAGGAATCCTTGTTCCATTTGAACGATATGTATCGCAAAATCCTGATGATCACCTCTGCCAATCCGGATACACTGCGGGACTACCAACTGGATCGACGCATTCCCGGAGTCATTGAAAACCTGGGTATCCAAGCGGATATTATCACCGAGCTGGCCGATGAACTGGAAGCCTACACCGGGCAGCGTGCTGGTAATGTAGCCCTGCTGCGCAATTTGGCCCGGCAGTTAGAGGACCTATCAACGCGGCCGCACACCATCCCCAATCGGTTAGGGGCGTATCGAGACAATATCGCCTCTTTGGGTGCGTGGATTATTGATACCCGCGAGCAGCCGCTGCAGATTGACTACCTGCTCGTAGCTTCACCGGACCAACCCGTTCCTTCAGCTCGAGCCACTGCAGCGCAGATGGCCCTGCACGAGATCCGTGCCTTTGTGTCATCGTTCTTTGTGGATTACGGCTTGATCGGCGATGTTCACGATGATGTGGATCAGGAACCCATCACCGTCTGGATCTCCACAGGACGGGATCAAGCCACGGCACTGAAGGAAATGATCGAAGATACATTCACAGCAGAAACGGGTATTCTGGTCAACCTGCAATTGGTGAACATGGGCGTTCTCCTCCCGGCTACGTTAGCGGGCCTCGGTCCCGACGTGGCCCTGGGCGTCCCCGCATCGGATCCCATCAACTTCGCCCTGCGCAGTGCAGTGGTAGACCTCACTGAGTTTGCGGGTTTCGATGAAGTAAAGGACTGGTTCATGCCCAGTGCATTTGTGCCGTTCACCTTCCGAAACCAGGTCTTTGCGCTGCCGGAACAGCAGCCGTTTCCCATGCTCTTCTATCGTCTGGATATCCTGAACGAACTGGGGCTGGAGATACCGCAGACGTGGGATGACGTCATGAACCTCATCCCCGACCTGCAAAAAGAAAATATGAACTTCGGGATGCCAGTCACCGACCAGCGGGCTCGCCAAGCAGGCTCCGGAGATATTGGGGTGGCCACGTCTGGCGCTGGAAGTTTGGCGTCCCATCAAGCTGTGATGTCCTTTTTGACCTTCCTGTATCAAAGCGGTGGCGATCTGTACAATCTTGACGGTGTTTCGGTCCAGATCGATTCAGAGTTGGCAATTGAGGCGTTCCGTTTGTGGACAGAGCTCTATGAACTGTACAATCTGCCACTGCAGTATGATCCGGCCAACCGCTTCCGCATTGGCGAAGTGCCTGTGGTCGTGGCATCATATCCCCTGTATAACTACCTGTCGGTATTCGCTCCCGAGATCCGCGGTCGCTGGGGATTCACCCTGGTACCCGGTACCGAGCGGGAGGACGGCACCATTGACCGTTCGCTGCCTGGGGGAGCGGTGGATTTGGGTGCCGGAGCCGCCGCCATGATTCTTCAGGATGCCAGAGACAAAGACGCGGCGTGGGAGTTCCTCCGCTGGTGGGTGCAGGAAGACACGCAGGTGCGCTTCGGCCGCGAACTAGAAAGCCTTCTGGGACCTGCAGCTCGCTATCCCACGGCCAATGTCAATGCCATGGCCAGTCTGCCCTGGACGGTTAGTGAACGAGACATTCTGCTGGAACAGTGGCAGCACGTTCGCGGCGTACCGGAGGTACCGGGTGGCTACATGATCGGCCGTCATCTGGAAAATGCCTTCCGCCGAGTGGTTCTCTTAAAAGAAGAGCCCCGAAAAACCCTGTTGGACTATGTGCGCATCATGAATGAAGAAATAGCTGTCAAGCGCCGGGAGTTCGGCCTTGAGACGACGATGGAAGAAGTGCTGGAGCTCTACAGTTCGCAGCCGTGGCAGATGTCCAGCTATGGGTGGGAAGAAGATCATGTGGAGTAGACGATATCTTTGCGTTAGGTCTCTGGTCCAAGGGGTCAGCGAGGAAACAACCAGGATTCACAGAAAGGAGGCGGTCGCATGAGCGCAACCAATATGTCCCACGTTTCAGAGAGCCGGCTGCGGCAACGGTGGCAGAAACTTGTGCAGGAAGTACGGGCAGCTAAGGTAGCCTATCTGTTCTTGGCGCCGTTTGGGATCATCTTTGGCACCTTTGTGGTGGTTCCGGTGTTGATCTCCATCGCATTGAGCTTTACCCATTACAACATGCTGGAGCCTCCCGTGTGGATCGGCTGGCAGAACTACATCCGCCTCTTTCTCATGGATGATGTTTTCTTGATCGCCGTCAAGAACACCCTCGTCTACGCCTTCGTCACCGGACCTTTGAGCTATGGCGCTTGTCTGATCTTTGCCTGGTTGATCAACGAACTGCGGCCAAAGATAAGGGCCTTCTTGACTCTGCTTTTCTATGCTCCGTCTATTTCTGGAAACGTGTTCCTGATCTGGACCATCATTTTCAGCGGCGATACCTACGGCTATGTGAATGGATTTCTGCTGCGCTTTGGTATTGTTTCGGAGCCGATTCAATGGCTGCAGGATCCCCGCTTCATGCTGCCCATCATTATGTTGGTGGTGCTCTGGCTCAGCTTAGGAACCAGCTTTCTGGTGTTCATCGCCGGACTGCAGGGTGTGGACCGCAATCTTTACGAAGCCGGTGCCATTGATGGCATCCGCAACCGCTGGCAGGAGCTGTGGTTTATTACACTGCCGTCCATGAAGCCGCAGTTGATGTTTGGTGCTGTAATCTCCATCACCCAAGCCTTTGCCGCCAGTCAACACGCCATTGCCTTGGCGGGATTTCCCAGCACTGACTATGCCGCCCGCACGGTAGTCACACATTTGATTGACTACGGCAATGTTCGCTTCGAGATGGGCTACGCCGCCACCATTGCCACCATATTGTTCACGGCCATGGTCTTGACCCAACGTCTGATTCAACGGTGGCTTCGCAATTGGGGTTGATGTCTTGGTCGCGGTCCGAACTTGTCGTCGATTCGCTAAAGGAACCATAATCCGTCTTTGCACTGTGAGGAGGTTGTCCCATGCGTCTGCGCAGCGGAAAACTTAACCGGTCTGTCCAAGGCGATGCCTTTTTGATGCTGCTCCTGTTGTTTGCGGCGGCCTTCATGTCGCTGCCGCTCATCTATACCATCAGCAACGCCTTCAAACCCATGAATGAGCTTTTCTTGTTCCCACCCCAGTTCTTCGTGCGCAACCCCACGTTGGATAACTTCCGGGATCTGTTCATTCTCATGAGTAACTCGTGGGTTCCGTTCACACGCTATGCCTTCAACACAGCCATGATCACGGTGTTGGGCACCGGAGGTCACGTGCTGTTGGCCTCAATGGCGGCCTATGCCCTGAGCCAACACCGCTTCCCAGGCTCCAATTTCTTCTTTGCGATCATTATTCTGTCCCTGATGTTTGCGCCGCAGGTTACAGCCATCCCGAACTATCTGATCATGGCACGCCTGGGATGGGTGGACAACTATTTGGCCGTCGTGGTGCCGGCTTGGGGTATGAGTTTGGGGCTCTATCTTATGAAGCAGTTCATGGATCAAGTACCGCAGTCGCTGTTGGAATCGGCCCGTATGGACGGCGCCAATGAGTTCATGGTCTACTGGAACATTGTTATGCCCATTGTGCGTCCAGCTTGGCTTACTTTGATTATCCTGTCCTTTCAACAACTTTGGGGCCTTACAGGCGGCCAATTCCTCTACAGTGAGCATCTCAAGCCACTGCCTTACGCTCTGCAGCAGATAGCCGCCGGCGGCATTGCCCGGGCTGGTGTTGCAGCGGCTGTCAGTCTCGTGATGATGATCGTTCCAGTCACGGTGTTTGTGTTCAACCAAAGCAAGGTTGTGGAGACCATGGGTACCTCGGGGATCAAGGAATAATGAGGACAGAGGGGGTTTTAGCAGGTACGTGCCGCAACTGACATGCCTGCCTTGGTGGGGCATTGACAGGCGGTTCCTCTTAACAGACACAGGAAATCCTGGATGCGTGGTGCACCGCAGCAACAGTAAGCCGGTGAAAGGCTGCCGCCGGACCTGTCCCAGGCCACCATGACCACGGTATCCCAGGGGTGCTCTTTGAGTGGGGTTTGGAGTGGATGCTTTGGATGCATGCCTAATACCAGCAGCCTTTGCGAGCAAGGAAAAGGGGGAATGCCCGGAGGACACGTTGCGCAGCGCAAGGCAGTAGTACCATACCAATTACAAGAATGGAGGATTACGATGAGAAACTGGAATTTTGTATTGACGACCTTACTGGTTCTGTTGTTGGCTTCGGGGAGTTTGTTGGCTGCCCCTGATTTCGGTGGGGAAACCATCAACATTACCACCTGGAGCAGTCGCATAATGCGTTACTTGGATGAAGAAGCTCCTGGACGTCTTCAGGAAGCAGAGCAGCGTTTCAATGCCAACATTGAAGTTCTGCAGTTCCCCGGTGGTGAACTGGCCGGAACCAACATGAGCCGGTTGATGGCAGGGGATTCCACCCATGACATCTGGAACATGGAAAA
>PWMW01000376.1 GCA_003559095.1 Clostridiales bacterium
ACTGTCATGTTCCCCACGGGCGCTGAGCGCATGTTCGAGAACATTATGGATGTCTTGACGAAAAACATCGGCTGGTTCTTCATTTTGTCAGCTAATCTCTTCATCATTGCCGCTGCCTACTTTGCCTTGGGAAAATTCGGCAGCATCCGCATCGGTGGTAATGATGCCCAACCTGAGTTCAGTACATTCGGGTGGTTTGCCATGCTGCTCAGTGCAGGGATGGGAATTGGCCTGCTCTTTTGGAGTGTGGGTGAACCGCTGCTGCACTTGGGTACACCATCGCCCATGTTTGGCGACATCGTGGCGAACTCACCCGAAGCCGCCCAAGCCTCCATGATTACTACGTACTTTCACTGGGGATTGCATCCATGGGCCATCTACTCCATCGTTGGATTGGGGTTGGCGTTCTTCGCCTATAACCGCGGGCTGCCTTTGACCATCCGTTCCATTTTCTATCCTTTAATAGGAAACAAGATCTACGGGTTTTGGGGGAATTTCATTGATGTGTTGTCTGTCTTGGCCACGCTGATGGGCTTGGCCACATCCTTGGGTTTGGGCGTGGCCCAGGTCAACGCTGGCCTGCACTTCTTGTTCGGCGTCGGCATCAGCACCACGGTTCAGGTTCTTTTGATCGCTGGCATCACTGGATTGGCAACAATTTCCGTGGTGTTGGGCCTCGACGGAGGTGTGAAGCGTCTCAGTGAGCTGAACATGGGGCTGGCAGGGATTTTTATGCTGTTTGTGCTGTTGGTGGGGCCGACTGTGTTCATTTTGGGTGGCTTCACGCAGAACCTGGGAAGCTATGCAGCGGCGTTTCCGTCTCTGAGTATGTGGACGGAGACGTTTAAGGATACGAATTGGCAGGGCGCCTGGACCATCTTCTACTGGGCATGGTGGATTTCTTGGTCACCATTCGTCGGCATGTTCATTGCCCGGATCTCCAAGGGCCGCACGGTGCGGGAGTTTGTTTTGGGGGTCATGTTGATCCCGACGCTGCTGTCGTTCTTCTGGATGTCTGTGTTCGGTGGCACAGCCATCTCCCTGGAGACCAGCGGTGTGGCGAACCTTGTATCCGTTGTGCAGCAGGATGTGTCCATAGCGTTGTTCGCCATGTTGGAATATCTGCCGTGGACACCGCTGCTGTCCTTGATCGGGATTATCTTGGTTACGGTGTTTTTCATCACCTCGTCGGACTCCGGCTCGTTGGTCGTAGACCACCTGACCTCGGGCGGCAAGCTGGATTCGCCCGTTCCGCAGCGTGTGTTCTGGGCCGTAATGGAAGGCGTTGTGGCCGCAGCGCTGCTCATCGGTGGCGGTCTAACCGCTCTGCAGACGGCGTCTGTAATTACAGGGGCTCCCTTTGCCGTGATTCTGCTATTAATGATCTATGCTCTTTACGCGGGCTTTTCCCAGGAATATGAAGTGGAGGAAATGGTCCGCCGGAGACTGCAGGAAGTGGAGGAGAAACATATCCTTGACGAAGCTATCTCGGCTGCAGTTACCGATGAAGCGTTGGTGGATCCGGAAAAACGTCCGTAGCTTGTCGTCGGATGCATAACAACCAACGCACCACGCTGGCCTTTGCCTTGGCTGACCGTTCTGACCTGAGTACGCTGTCTAAGAGGACCTGCTGGGATGTTCCCAGCAGGTCCGTTCTGTTCTCATTCCCGAGCATACACTTGATAATAACCTTGAACCTCGAACCCGAGTTTCTTATACACGGGAAAGCCCATCTCCGTAGACGTTAACACCGCCGTGGCGTATCCCCGTTGTCGAGCAGCCTCCATGGCGTAGAGGGTAATGGCACTGCCAATGCCGCGCCCACGGTATGCTGGCAGCGTTGATACAGCATAGATTCCTGCCACTCCGGCGTGCAGCACGTTGGCGGCAGTAGCCACGGGAACGCCGTCCCAATAGCCAAGGAAGCGATTGCGCTCATCGCTCAACTGGGCTTCCAACGCCACTGCGTCTTCCGTCGTGGTCGCATCCAAATCGATGCCCAGGCAGAGAAGCTTCGCCCATTGGCGTCTGGCGGCTTCGCCGCTCACCCCATAGACCTGCAGCTGGTTATGGAGAATCGGATGTTCCAAGGGAGAGCTGAGGGCCACGGCCATGGCCGGTTCCTTGATCACCAAGCGCCAGCCCCGCTCCAGCAAAACAGATCCCAGGCGCTCCTGCTCCGGACCCGGCGGAACCCACCAAACCGCGGGCAGCTCTTCGCTCTGCAAAGTTTCGGTCCACCAGGTGAGGTTCTCTGTGAACTCGTCGCCGCCGCAGGTGCAGCGCACAATACCATTGTACAAAGGATGCCGCACGCCAGAGATATAGCCAGCAAACCGTTCAGTCCACGGATAACAAGATTGCGTGATTTCCCCGAACTGCTGCCAAAATACACAGTTGTTATCGTCCGCCGCCTGCAAAAGCTGTGGATCACCAACCCGGAGAACATTCGTCGACACGGCAGTCACCCCTTGTTGAATATCCGGCCCCTAGGGTTCCAGTGGATTGCCTTTGCCTTACCTTGAGCAGACGACTGTTGCCTAGCGGCTTTGAACCAGTATCTAACGTATTCACCAAAAGGGAAGAAATTCCTGCCAATTATGCAGAATTACCTGAAAAATGCGCTCAATATGGCTGCATTTCGCCGTGATTATCGACCAACGATTCTCCCAGAGGCTCTGCGCTCCATCCTTGCCCAAAAAGATGACAGGCCACCGTCCTTTTCCGACAAAGTAACGAGCCCCTGAATCTCAGGGGCTCGCAGATTTACCGCTTCGTTGTCTTTGGGTTCAGTGCTTACCGATCCCAGAAGAGCTGTGCCATGTGACGGTTCTGGCTGCTGGTGGTATCCCAACCCCAGAGACCTTCATTCGGGAAGTTGCGCAGGTCCTTGTTGACAATGATCGGATGCGGAATGGCACCAATGGTTCCGATGATCCAGAGGTTCTCAGCATTGGAGCGGAGAATCTTCTGGGCCAGTTCGATCTGGCGCTCTTCTTCGGTGGCCTGGAGGAACTCGAGGAACCATTCATACATTTCGGCGACTTCCGGCCGAGGTTCTTCACCCAACTCGCCGCCACTGTTCCAGTAGTCGGCCCAAAGCGGCCACTGGTGACCTTCCCAGCCAGATGTTTCGGCAACGATGAAGTAACGGGCTGCTGCCGGGAACATAATGTGGGTTCCACGGTCGCCGTGCCAGTTGGAAATCTCAACCAAGTTAGCAGGGGCACGTTCGGTCATGAGTTCACCGGAGATCTCACGAACTCGTATATCAAGACCAACTTCCTGCCAGTACTGCTGAATCAACTCGACGTTACCAGTTTTTGGTACTACTACGTTTGCATACTCAATGGTGAACATGATCGTTTCGCCGTTGGGTGCAGTTCGGAAGCCAGAACTGTCGCGCCCAGTCATGCCCAGCTCATCGAGGAGAGCATTGGCTCGTTCGGGATCGTACTCCGTGTACATTGTATCGAATCCCTCTGCGAAATAGGGACTTTCCTCCAACACCGTGAACTGGCGAGGTTCGCCCTGGCCAAAGTAGAGCATCTGGTTCATTTCTTCCCGGTCAATGGCCAAAGACAGAGCTTTGCGGAAGCGAAAGTCTTGGAAGAGCTCCCGTTTTACCGGATCTTCGACGGTCTGGTTGACCTGGTAGAATGTGTAGTTGCCGTAGGTCAGATCCCAGAGCACTGTCCGGTAATGTCCTTCCTCTTCGAACTGACGATAGAGCGGGAAGTTCTCAATGTTGGTATTGCGAGCTTCGAAATCTAACTGTCCGCTCATGATCATACCCTGAACCACTTCGGCATCGGAAACGATGTCCGTGCGAATACCGTCCAAGTAAGGAAGCTGATTGCCTTCGGTATCGACTTTCCAGTAGTACGGGTTCGCTGCATAGTGACGCTCGCTGCTGGTGATGCGAGTTGGAATCCAGGCAGCCAAGCCAGGACGACCGACATAGTTGGGCGTACCCCAGATGGATGAATTGACCTGGCCAAACAGATCGTACCAAGTCTGAAGCCCGGCCTCGTCGATGCGAGCCTGCAGCTCGTCAGCGTCGGCGTAGTCAGGATGGTAATCTTTCAGGAAGGCCGACGGCACGAAGAAGTCCCAGCCGCCGGTGTGAATCAGGTCGTTGGGGAAAAACGGCCGCGGCGTATTGAACTTCAACTCAAAGGTATACTCATCAATGATCGTTAGCTCAACGGCCTGGCCGCCGGAATCACGCCAAACGCCGCCGATGACAGGTGTCAGATCTTCGTTGTGCAGCACGTCTTCATACCAAAACCTGATGTCTTCGGTGGTGAAGGGATTGCCATCGGACCATCTCATGCCATGCCGCATGTGGAAAGTCCATGTCGTAGCATCATCACTGCCGTCCAGTTGGCGGATCACGTGGGGCACCACGCCTACTCCATACTTGTCAGCGGTGACCGGGTTGGTGAAATCGGAGATCAACGTGTCACTGCCAGCCCCTGTAGGCGTGCTGGTAGCGGCGCGAACGATGCCGCCATAGCGACCGATCATCTCATACGGCTCAACGACGAACACGTGATCTGGATGGGGCAGACGTTCGTCCACAGGAGGTAGTTCTCCAGCAGCTACCTTGGCAGCAAACTCAGGCGACTCGTTGAACTCCATGGCCAAGCCCAGACTGCTGAAACCAAGAACAAGCGCTGCGACCAAAACTAGTACATTCCATTTTTTCACAAAGATCGCTCCTTTTTTGATGATCAAATCTGCAATTATGGTTGTTGTCTTCTGGCATTATGGTATGCCCTAGGCATCCCTCCTTCGCATGCATGCATGTTGACGGTGCTGCCGTTATCGCGGACCAGCATGACCGAACCCATGGGGCCCATGGGAAAAGCAAGCGATCCTTGATCCAACGGCACCGATAGACATTGACTTGGATGATTGTGCCAGGTTAGGGTCTATGACGTAAATTCTTGCTATTATCAATTAATTGGCAAAACTAGTAGAGTTTCATTAGAGTTTCATAGTACAAGATTTGAGAAAAACGGCACGATATCATCCATTTCTTGTCTTCATGTTAGTTATTCGCAATGGAACTAGAAAACTCCTGCAACATATGTTGAATTTCCCACTGAGTTTTGTGCGACGTGCAAGATAATGGAAAGTAGGCCCAGCGCTTGTTAGAAACAGCACACCGGGGATTGGAGTCCGGCGTCGGGAAAATCACTGTGCTGGACTGGGAGAACGGCACAACCGGCATGGACACAAAAAACCAATGCTCCGTGGTGACGGTGGCATTGGTTTTTCCCTCAGGCTGGCTGGATTTCCGACTGTAACTGCTGTGAAAAGAGGGTTGCAGACTGGGCTGTTGGGCGCTCTGCGCAGCACATGGAAAGGAAGAACTGGTGAACACGGGAGTCGTCCGTCAACTCCGGGTGAAAGGCCGTAGCTAACATGTGCCGATCCCTTGCGGCAACAATTCGCCCTTGAACGCGCCCAAGCACGTCAACGTTCTCACCCACAGATTCGATCCAAGGCGCTCGGATGAAGGTCATGGGGAACGAACCCAAACCTCTAAAGTTCTCGCGGACGGCAAAGCTGCCCAACTGACGTCCATAGGCGTTACGACGGGCAACGATATCCATCGTTCCCAAATGAACCAAGGGATCATTGATGATCCGTTTGGCCAAGAGGAGTAGGCCGGCACAGGTGCAGAACGTCGGCAGCCCACCCTTAATTCTCTCCACCAGGGGCGCCCGCAAGTCGAGGTCTACCAGGAGTCGTCCCATGACGGTGCTTTCTCCGCCCGGTAGCACCAG